>JAZQIV010000030.1:0-2232 GCA_045541305.1 Acutalibacteraceae bacterium
CTGTGACAGAAGTCACAGAGCGCGTTTTATTGGTATATTATTGTGCGGCGGTTGTGGTCCCGGCCGCTTTGAACGCTTCAAAAAAGGCTTGCTCTTTGGCTTTGCAGGCGGCATTGATCGTTTCGATCCCCTTGCCCACCAACGCCATGGTGCGGTTATACGAATACTCCGCTTCGGTTTTTTCGGCGGCGGTCAGGCCGAAAGTGGTTACCCAATCCACCGATTTATCCAGCGGGATGAGCGAGTATTCCTCAAACGAGCTGTTGACGGGGTTGGAAGCACGTTTTAAGCCGCGGCCCATGCACCAAACGGGCAGCACGTCCACCGACGAGATCATCACCGTACCGTCCTCGTATTTAGAAGCCTTGACGCTGAGCACCAAGCCGTCTTCGGTATGGCCGTTGTCGTTACACGTGGGACCGTGTTCCAGGCGGTGGGTATCCTGCGTGCGATCCGCAACGTCCGGATAATCGCAGCCCGGAAAATGCCATGCATCCTGGAAGCAATGCGGACTGTTGGCGCGCGTGCCGCCCGCCATGCATTCCACCTGCTGACCGGACAACAGGTTGCCGGAGGAATACAGGCAGATCGTTTGATGCGAGCCGTCCGTGCTGGTGACAAGCTCCAGCGGCTGGATTTTGTGCGGATGACCGCCCACGATCACATCCACGCCGAGATCGCACAGCTTTTGCGCCATGGCGGTTTGGGTGCTGTTGGGCGTGAGGGAATATTCCTCGCCCCAATGCAGATACACGTACACAAGCTCGGCACCGTTTTGGCGCATCTCACCGATCAGCGTGCCGGCGTCTTTATAAAACGCCTCTAAGTTATCCTTGCTGAAGCCGTTGGTGTTCCAATAGGAGCTGTAGGTATAATTGAGCATGCCGATCTTGATGCCGTTGACTTCTTTGATGAGATATCGTGCTTCGTCGCTTGTCATGCGGCTGCCGGTATAATCCATGCCATATTCCTTGAGGGTGGTCATGGTCTTTTTGATGCCCGCCACGCCGCCATCCGCAATGTGGTTGTTGGCGGTAAGGCCCATATCGTACCCGCAGTTTTTGAGCGCTTCCACCACGGTGGTGGGCACGCGGAACGGCAGAGCGGAATACGACGAATTGGTGCTGACGGAGAATTCCGCATTCACGACGGCATAATCCGCCGCGGTGACATACGGTTTTAAGAATGAAAAGGCTTTGTTGAAATCGAACGTTTGGGTTTGTGCATTGTAATGCGCGCGGCGCACGGTGCTGTGAATGAGAATATCGCCCGAATTGCCGACCGTTGCCGTGGACACCACCTGCGGGCCCTGCGGCTCGGGCGGTTGATCCGGCGGGGTTGGGGTGTCGCCCGGTGAACCCGCCATACTCTTGACAAGCCATACCACGCCGCCGATGACCAGCGCGAGCACGACAACCAATCCGAGAATAACCAATAAACGGCGAACCAGTAACTGCTGCCGTTGTTTACGCACATGCTTTCTGGGTGGCATTGAGCATCCCATCCTTTTTTCGTTGTTGATGGTTTTATTGTACTATAAACCCTCCCGTTCGTCAACCCGACGTCACCATCTTTTTGTTGCGGCATAGCATGATAACAAGGAACGTCTGTGAGGAGTGGAAGCATGAACGAGATCGGATTACATGAACTGGAAATCGGGCAACGTGCAACCGTCGTCCGTTTACATATCAGCGGCAGTATGCGCCGTCGGCTGCTGGATTTGGGGCTTGCGGAGGACTGTGCGGTGGAATGTATCGGACGGGCGCCGAGCGGTGATCCGATTGCTTTGCTGATTCGCGGGGCGGTTGTGGCGCTGCGCGCGGACGATTGTCGGCGGATCACGGTGCGGAGGGAAGCAGCATGGGATTGACGCACAAGGCGGTGGGGCGACACGCCATGGAGCAACGGCAAAAATCCTGCGAGGTCGTTGCAGATAAGACCGTTGCGTTGGCGGGAAATCCCAACGTGGGCAAAAGCACCGTGTTTAACGGGTTGACGGGTTTGCACCAGCACACCGGCAATTGGACGGGAAAGACCGTTGCCAATGCACAGGGCTTTTTCCGAACGCCCGCTCACACCTACCGTTTGGTGGATATTCCCGGCACGTATTCCCTGCTGCCGCATTCTGCCGAGGAAGAGGTGGCGCGCAATTTTATCTGCTTTGGCGACGTGGACAGGGTTGTGGTGGTGTGTGATGCCACCTGCTTGGAACGCAACCTCAATTAAGTCGGA
>JAZQIV010000031.1:0-17611 GCA_045541305.1 Acutalibacteraceae bacterium
ATCGGCAACACGAACGCGCCTTCCCGTGGCGCGAGGATCCATCACCGTATCGGGTGTGGATTTCGGAAATCATGCTGCAACAAACACGCATTGAAGCAGCATTGCCGTATTTTGAGCGTTTTGTGCAAGCGTTGCCCACCGTTTATGATCTGGCAAATGCATCGGAAGACGCATTGCTCAAGCTCTGGGAAGGGCTTGGGTATTACAGCCGTGTGCGTAATCTCCAAAAAGCAGCCAAAATCATTGTTAGCGAACATGGCGGTGAACTACCTGCCGATTACGAGGAATTGCTGAAGTTGCCCGGTATCGGTGAATATACGGCGGGTGCTATTGCTTCGATCGCTTTTGGCAAACCCGCGGCAGCGGTGGACGGTAACGTGTTGCGTGTTATGGCACGTTTAACCGATGATCCGACCGACGTTATGCAACCAAAAAATCGCAAGCGCTTATCCGAACTGGTTCGGTCGTTAGTGCCTGCACACGATCCCGGTGGTTTTAATCAAGGCATTATGGAATTGGGTGAAACAATCTGTTTGCCCAACGCACAACCACAGTGTCATGAATGCCCGCTCTTTGCCTATTGTGCGGTGGGTGGTACACCGCGTGCACGGGAGTTACCGCTACGTACTCCGCCAAAGCCACGCAAAATCGAAACCATGACGGTGTTTTTGGTTATTACCGATGAAACGCCGGCTCGCGTTTTACTGCACCGCCGCGACGATAGTGGCTTATTAGGCGGCATGTGGGAGTTCCCGAATGGCAATGCATTATCGGATTTTTTGGATGCCGAAGTGATGAGCGAGAAACAATTACCGTCTGCCAAGCACGTGTTTTCACATATTGAATGGCACATGTCCGGCGCTCTTGTAAAAGTAAAAAGCTTTACGCCGAAAGACAACTATTGCTTGTTGACAAAAGATGAATTTGTATCCTTTGCGCTGCCGACAGCGTTTCGCAAATATCGCGAACTATTATTTGAGGAGGGTGTTTTATGAAACGTACCGATTATTTATCGTGGGACGAATATTTTATGGGGGTAGCGTTGCTCTCTGCGCAGCGCAGTAAAGACCCCGGTACACAGGTGGGTGCCTGCATTGTCGGTCAGGATAACAAGATTTTATCCATGGGTTATAACGGTATGCCGATTGGGTGCAGCGACGATTGCATGCCCTGGGATCGTGATGGCGATCCGTTGGATACCAAGTATCTGTTTGTTTGCCATGCGGAGCTGAATGCGATCCTCAACCACGGTCGAGCCGGTTTGGAGGGCGCGAAGGTGTACACCACGTTGTTCCCATGCAACGAATGTGCCAAAGCAATCATTCAATCCGGAATCAAAGAAGTGATCTACCTGCAGGATAAATATGCCGATACCGATTCGGTAATTGCCTCCAAGCGCATGTTTGATATGACAGGCGTTACATATCGTCTGTTCCAAGGTGAGCACAAAGATATTACGTTAAAATTATAAGGGTTAGTTACGATGAAAACAGTTTTAATAACGGGTGCTTCGCGCGGAATCGGTGCAGCGACCGCACGGCTGTTTGCTGAAAACGGATATGCGGTTGCGGCCAATTACCGCTCTTCCAAAGACGAAGCCGAACGCCTGGTACACGAGATTGTTGCAAACGGTGGCGAGGCATTTGCTGTGCAGGCCGACGTTGCGGTGGAACAAGAAGCGACAGCGATGATGGAAACGGTTCAGAACCGTTTTGGTCACTTGGATGTTCTTGTGCACAATGCGGGAATCGCACAACAAAAATTGTTGACCGACGTGACTTTGCAGGAATGGCAAAATATGATGGGCGTGCATTTGGATGCGGCGTTTTATTGCTGCAAAGCCGCCATACCGAGTATGGTGAGTCGGCAATGCGGTCGTATTATTTTGGTATCGTCGATTTGGGGCGTGAACGGTGCATCGTGCGAGGTGCCGTATTCGGCCGCAAAAGCGGGTTTAATCGGCTTTACGAAAGCGTTGGCAAAAGAACTCGGGCCTTCGCAAATCACGGTAAATTGCGTGGCGCCGGGCGTCATTCGCACCGATATGTGCGCAGGATTTTCGGAAGATACGCTCTGCGAATTAGCAGAAGCGACTTCACTTAACCGCTTGGGAACGCCTAAAGAAATTGCCAATGCCATCTTCTTTTTGGCTTCCGATCGTGCCTCGTTTATCACGGGACAAGTGCTTGGCGTTGACGGTGGATTTATTGGATAATAATTTTGAAAAAGCGCAGCGGAATCGCTGCGCTTTTTTGTATACGCGGCAAGGAATCGGGGAAAATGAGGGTATAGCAAGTTGGGGAGGAGAATGTTGTGAGAACCGAATTTTCCGATGAAGTTTTGTTTGCATTGCGATTGGAAGGTGCCAATAAGCCCGAAAAAGCAGATGCGCGGCAATGGTATAAGGCAATTTCCAAAGCGGCCATGGCGCGTGTAAGGGAGCCGATCGGTGATGCTCGACAAAGGAGAATTGCTTATTTTTCAGCCGAATTTTTAACGGGACGGTTGATTGAGGCGAATCTGCTGAACATGGGGCTGTTGCAAGAGGTTCGTGAATTGTTGGCATCCTTTGGCATTGCGGAAGATCTCTTTGATTCTGTTGAGGATCCTGCGCTCGGTAACGGTGGACTGGGGCGTTTAGCTGCGTGTTTTTTGGATTCTGCCGCTACACATGATTTACCATTAGACGGTTACGGTATTCGTTACCGATATGGGTTGTTCAGGCAAAATATAGAAAATGGATTTCAAAAGGAAGTTGCCGATGATTGGCAAGCGGATGATGACCCTTGGTTTGTTCGGTGTGACTCCGATCAAGTAAAGGTCACGTTTGCGGACGAAGAGGTCTATGCCGTTCCGTATGACAGTCCCGTGATCGGATACGGTGAAAGAACCGTCAACCGCCTGCGTCTTTGGCAAGCAGAGCCGCTTTATGAGTTTGATTTTTCGGCATTTAATCGTCAAAATTATGAAGCTGCGGTGCGCGACGCTGAACGTGCACATCGTATCACCATGGTATTGTATCCCAACGACAGTACTGATGCAGGAAAGAAATTGCGCTTAAAACAACAATACTTTTTCTGCAGCGCCTCTTTGCAGGATTTGGTCCGACAATACAAAAAGCAATACGGCACAGATTTTTCCGCCTTTGCCGATCGTTTTGGCATACAACTGAACGACACACATCCGACAGTGGCGATTCCGGAGCTGATCCGTTTGTTAACGGAAAAGGAAAACGTTTCGTTTGCTAAGGCTTTGAACATCGCCAAACAAACCTTTGCGTATACCAATCACACCGTGTTACCGGAAGCGCTTGAAAAGTGGGAAATCAAGCTGTTTCGAAGCGTGTTACCGCATCTTTATCGTTATATTCGGCGTATTCATCAAACCTTGGTGAAGGAATTGGTGAACAACGGCTTTCACGATACGTCGTCCTATCATATCCTGGATGATACCCACATTCACATGGCACGGCTTGCCATCTATGGTTCTCATTCTGTTAATGGAGTAGCAGGGCTGCACACAGAACTGCTGAAAACAACTGCGTTGCCGGAATGGTATCGGTTATATCCGACGAGATTCTCTAACAAGACGAACGGTATTACGCAGCGACGTTGGTTGGGACTTGCTAACCGTGAACTATCGGAATTGATTACCGAAACCATCGGTAATCGATGGATGACGGGTTTGGAAGAACTAAAACAACTGGAGCCGTATGCTGAGGATACAGCTGTTCTGGAACGGTTTTATCAAGTGAAATGCCAAAAGAAAAAGCAACTGGCAGAATATCTGGAACGCCAATGCTCGTTGCATCTTCGTTCGGATTTTTTGTTGGACGTGCAAGCAAAACGTTTGCACGAATACAAACGGCAGCTGTTAAATGCTTTTTCGGTGTTGGATATTTATTACGGGATCAAGGATGGTAGAATCCACGATCTGACGCCGACCGCTTTTGTGTTTGCCGCCAAGGCGGCACCGGGATACCAGCGCGCCAAAGCCATTATTAAATTCATCAATGAAATTGCTTCTTTGGTTAACAAGGATACCACGGTGCATGATACGATGCAGGTGCTGTTTTTGCCAAATTACACGGTATCCCGTGCGGAAAAATTGATTCCCGCCACCGATGTTTCGGAACAGATTTCCACTGCGGGAACCGAGGCTTCCGGTACGGGGAACATGAAGTTCATGTTGAACGGTGCGGTAACGCTCGGCACGTATGATGGAGCCAATATTGAGATCATTGAAAAAGCCGGAGAGGAAAACAACTATATTTGCGGCATGAGGGTGGAAGCAATTCACAATATGCGTGAATCGTATTCGCCGCAAAGCGTGTTGGATGCTGATCCAAAACTTAAACGTGTAGTTGAGACGTTGGTAGACGGCACCTTTGACGACGGTGGAACCGGCATGTTCCGTGAGCTATACGATTCGTTAATCGTTGGAACGGGTTGGCACCGACCGGATCCGTATTTTGTGTTGGCGGATTTTGCTTCGTATTCCTCGGCGCGCTTGCAGGCAAACCGCGATTATGCGGATCGACGGACGTTTGACCGAAAAGCATGGATCAACATCGCAAATGCCGGTTATTTTTCCAGTGATCGAACCGTTCGCGAATACGCAAAAGACATTTGGCATATATAAGAAACGAGCAGCATCCGCAAAAGGATGCTGCTCGTTATGCTTTACGTTCCAAAGATACGATACATTCTATGTGCGCGGTGTGGGGGAACATGTCCACCGGTTGAATGGCTTTAACACGGTAACCGTTTTGGGTTAGCACACGCAGATCACGCGCTTGCGTTTCGGGGTTGCACGAGATGTACACAACCTTTTTGGGGGCGAGCGTGATAACCGATTCCAAAAACGGCCGATCGCTGCCGGCGCGCGGCGGATCCATAAACACAACGTCAACCGGTTGTCCCTCGGACGCTAATTCCACCATATACTCGCCGGCATCTGCTTTGATAAAATGAATGTTCTGAATGCCGTTCAGTTTTGCGTTGATGCGTGCATCTCGTACGGCGTCACCGTTCAGCTCCACACCGACTACTTGTTTTGCGGCGGATGCGGCAATCATGCCAATCGTGCCGATGCCACAATAAGCGTCCAACACGTTCTCCTGCCCGGTAAGGCCTGCGAATTCAATCGCTTTGCGGTACAGTATTTCCGTTTGTAAGGGGTTGATCTGATAAAACGAGCGGGGAGAGATGCGAAACCGGCATCCACACAACGTGTCTTCAATGTACCCGTTTCCGAACAGAACTTCTTCGCGTTCGCCGAGCACCATGCTGGTTTGATGCGGATTGATATTTAGGACAACGGTGTTGATTTCAGGGTGCCGCTGCAGTAAGGCATGAACAAATTTCTTTTTCAAAGGGAACATGGCATGAGCAGCGACCAGTACCACCATAATTTGCCCGCTCGTGAACCCACGCCGAACCAACACGTGACGTAAAAATCCCTTGCGACTGTTTTCTTGGTAAGGTAACATTTGGAAATCAGGTAACAGGCGGCGGATCGTAACAATGATCTTGTCAGCAAGGATATCTTCAATCTGACAAGCATCCACCTTTACAATGCGATGCGTGCTGGATTGATACACACCGGATAAAATCTCGCCGCGCCGCGTCATGCCGAATGCCGCTTGCACCTTGTTGCGATAATGATATGGCTTATCCATGCCGATAATGGGGGAAACGTGATGAAAACGCCCCAGTAAAGTGATCACCTTATCCTGCTTATAGGCAAGCTGGTGTGCATAACTCATGTTCTGCAACTGGCAACCGCCGCACTTTTTGGATAACGGGCAACGGGGGAATTGTTGGGATTCCTGCATGTGTTACTCCTCCAGAAAATAGGTGGCTTCCATATCGGCAACGGATAAGGCGAATGACAACGGGTACATAGAAAACGCTTTACCGACGTTGCGTTCATCCTCACCGCCTGCAAAACCCATATGATATCGAATGGCGAAGGCTTCTTCGCGCGTGAGACGCATGTAACCGGACAGGATATAAACGGATTTTTCGCCGTGTCCGTAAGGAAGATTATCCTCGTATTCATACGTCGGCACCGTTTTCCACACGCCGTTTTCATCCTTTACGTTGCGTGTGCCGGGTTTATAACAATTGATTTTGCACACATCGTGCAAAAGAGAAACGATAGCGATACTTTCTTCATTGTAATTCAATCCGTAGGTTTCCTGGGCACGCTCGCGGTGCAGATAATGGTGCAGACAATCGTACACGTTCAAGCTGTGTTCCACCAAACCGCCCTCGTGTGAGCCATGAAAACGGGTGCTGGCAGGAGCGGTAAAGAAATCACTGGATTTGGACAGCAAGTACTCCAAAAATTTATCCGCGCCTTCGCGGGTAATGTGTTGTTTGTAAATCTCGATAAACCGTTCTTTCGGGCTCATGATGCATTCCTCCGCTTAAAAACTTTATCTTTGTTGTCAAGTATACCGTATTTTGGATAAAATTTCAATATTTGTCGTGACAAATACCTTGATATGGTGTACAATACTCTTTATATAAAGGAGTGATCCGTGCAATGAAGAATTTTTCCAGCCGCTTTATGGTGGCAATCAAAGGCTTTATCATCGGTTCGTCGATGGCGGTGCCGGGTGTGAGCGGCGGAACCATGGCAATTGTTTTGGGGATTTACGACCGTTTGCTCAACGCGATCAACGGTATTCGAAAGGATTTTAAGACTAACGCGTGGTTCTTGGTGCGCTTTGGTATCGGTGCAGCGCTTGGTCTTGTGTTGTTTTATGAACTGATCGGGCGATTGCTGGAGATTTTTCCGGTCCCGGTATCGGCGTTGTTCTTTGGCGCTGTCATCGGCGGTATTCCCACTCTGCTCAGCAAGATTAAGCCCGAAAAAATCACGGCAGGCTTTGTTGCTTCCACCATATTGTGGGGTATCCTCGGCGTTGCGATCGTGCTTGGGATTGCTCATATTCTGGATATACTAAAATGGCTTGGTGTCATTGGTGCGGACGTGGTTTCGTTGGTGGAAACGAGCGGTACCATCACGTTGCCGAATATTCTTCTGTGGGTGGTTACCGGCCTTGTGGTTTCCGTTGCGTTGGTATTACCCGGCATCAGCACCTCGCATATGTTGATTATTTTGGGTATTACCAGTATTGTTTCGCTTCCGTTACCGGCGCTGGCAATCATCGGTATTTCGTTGTTGGTTGGTATTTTTGCGGTAACAAAACCGCTGGAATGGGCCATGAATCGCTTTACGAAACCGACATACAGCGTGATTATCGGTTTTGTGATCGGTTCGTTGGGCGATATTTTTGCCGAATACATCATTCCCGGTTTTGGGGCGCTTACGACGTGGTGGCAGTGGGCTGCCACGCTGGCGGCTGCCGCTATCTTATTGGTTGGCGGTTTATGGGGTCTGTTGAAACTTTCTCGTTTTTCCAACGACTGATAACAATGAATGACTATTTGCAAAAGGGTGGCACACAGCATGAATATCCATGAATTTTATCAATCCTTACAAGGAAAAACCGTTGCGGTTTGCGGTATTGGGCGCAATAACCTGCCGGTGATTCTGCAGTTATTAGAGCACGGGGTATCGGTTATCGCGTGTGACAAGCGATCGCGAGAAGAACTGGGAGAGGCCGCGGCAACACTTGAGACCGCCGGTGCTGTGTTGCAGCTCGGGAAGCAGTATTTGGATTGTTTGGATGCACAGCTGATATTGCGCACACCCGGTATGAAGCCGTATCTGCCGCCTTTCATGAAAGCGCGTGCAGATGGAAAAACCGTTACCTCCGAAATGGAACTGTTTTTCAAGTTATGTCCGTCCCCAATCTATGCGGTAACCGGCTCGGACGGAAAAACCACCACAACAACCGTAATTGCCGGGTTGTTGGCAGCGGCCGGCAAAACGGTTCACCTGGGCGGCAATATCGGAAGAGCACTATTGCCGATCATTGGGCAGGTGGAACCAAACCACACAGCGGTGGTGGAGCTTTCCAGTTTTCAATTGACCATGATGGAGCAAAGTCCGCATGTGGCGGTGGTAACCAACGTTGCTCCCAACCATTTAGATTGGCACACCGATATGCAGGAATATATCGACGCAAAAAGGAACCTGGTTGCTCATCAGCAATCTACTGACCGTGCGGTTCTCAATGCGGATAATGAGATTACCGCATCGTTTGCCGCTAGTTGCTCGGGTGCAGTGTGGTATTTTTCGCGTAAGCATCCGGTGGAACGCGGTACCTATTTGGGGGAAGACGGGGTGCTTTACGGCACGGACGGCGTAAAAACCGTGCCGATCTTGCCGGCTTGTGATATTCGCATTCCGGGTGTGCATAACGTTGAGAATTTTTTGGCGGCGTTTGCTGCTGTATGGGGTGAAGTACCCGTTGAGGTTATGGCAGACTATGCGCGAAACTTCAGCGGTGTGCCGCATCGCAGCGAATTGGTGCGTGAACGAAATGGTGTACGTTGGTACAACGATTCTATCGGCAGCAGCCCTTCCAGAACAATCGCCGGTTTACGTTCGTTTGATCGTAAGGTGATTTTGATTGCGGGCGGATACGATAAGCATATCCCGTACGATCCATTGGGCCCGGTTGCGAAGGATACGGTGAAAACCGCTATTTTGATGGGTGCTACCGCAGATGCTATTGAAACGGCCATACGCGCCGTTTCGGATTTACCTATCATCCGTGTGGCGAATATGGCGGAAGCGGTAAAAACGGCTGAAAAAACGGCAACTAACGGCGATATCGTATTCATGTCCCCGGCAAGTGCCAGCTTTGATATGTATACGAATTTTGAAGAACGCGGCGATCATTTCAAACGGCTCGTTGCGGAATTGTAAAGGTGTTTTGTGAATATGGAACTGAAAACAGTATTGCGCGATTTGTGTATTGCTTGCGGTGTGAACGGATGTACAGAGGCTTCCGACGTAGCGAGTACCTTTTTGTCACGCTACACAAGCGACATTCACCGTGATGTGCTGGGAAATGTGTGGGGTGTTATCCCGTGTGGTAAACCGAAAGCACCGACTGTTTTGTTGGAAGCGCACATTGATGAGATCGGCTTTGTGGTAACGCAAGCGGATGAGTCGGGTTTCCTTCACGTGGATGCCTGCGGCGGGATCGATAACCGCGTGTTGTCATCGACGCCGGTAACGGTTCTCTGCGATCCGCCGATCAACGGGGTGTTCGGTGCCACACCGATTCACCTTTCCAAAGAAGATGCGCCCGCACCGAAATTAACCGAGCGGGTTATCGATATCGGCATACAAAACACACAGGTAGTACCCGTTGGAACGCACGTATCGTTTCGACCGCACTTCGAAGAGCTGCTGCAGGAACGTGTTTGCGCCAAAGCATTAGATAACCGCGCCGGTGTGGCGGCGATTTTGCGTGCCTTGGATCTGCTGCAGGATGGTGTTGTATCGGTCAACGTTGCCGTTGCCTTTTGCACGCAGGAGGAATTGGGACTTCGCGGTGCCAAAACTGCCGCTTTCTCGCTTCGCCCCGATGCCGCTTTGGTTGTGGATGTCAGTTTTGCCCACACACCGGATGCGGATAAAACACAATGCGGTGTGCTGGGTAAAGGCGCGATGATCGGTATATCACCCGTATTGAATCGTGACATGACCGATAAACTGCAACGATTGGCAGTGCAGCAGAATATCGCATATCAATGGGAAGTTACCGGCAACACAACAGGTACCGATGCCGATGTCATGAGCATTGTAGCTTCCGGAATTCCCACGGCACTGCTTTCGGTTCCGCTTCGGTATATGCACACACCCACAGAGATGGTAGCGCTTTCGGATGTGGAAGCGACCGCACAGCTGATGGCCGCATACATTCGCGAAGGGAAGGTGTCGACTTATGCATAACACCATTCGGGATTTGTGTGCTCTTTCGGGTATTTCCGGTCAGGAATCCACCGTTAGGGAATATATTATTGCGCACTTGAGGCAGTCACCGGCGGTGCGCGAGATTCGTACGGATGCGTTAGGAAATTGCATCGTTTCCTTAAAAGGTAAAAAAGTGGCACCACACTCGGTAGTATTTGCTGCACACATGGATGAAGTGGGCGGTATTGTAACCGGCGTCACCGATGAAGGTTTTTTACGCTTTGACGTTGTGGGCGGCATCACCAACGATGCGTTGTTTGGTAAAATTGTTTACGTGAACGGTCACGCCGGTGTGATCGGCGGGAAAGCAGTACACCATTGCACCGGCGAGGATAAAAACACCGTTCCTGCTCGTGCAAGCATGCTGATTGATATCGGTGCCGATTCACAAGAGGATGCACGAAAAATTGCTCGAGAAGGCGATGCGGTGGTCTTTTCTGCAGAGTGTTTTACCTTGGGCGATCACACGGTATGCGCCAAGGCGTTTGATGATCGCATCGGGTGTGCACTTCTGCTGGAGTTGGCCAAAGCCATTCCGGAATACGATATTACGTTGGTTTTCACGGCGCAGGAAGAGGTAGGAACACGTGGCGCTGCAACAGCCGCATTTGCGTTGCAGCCTGAAATCACCGTAGTGATTGATTCCACTACCGCTGCAGATTTGCCGGGTGTTTCAAAAGATAAACAAGTAACGGCGATGGGGAGTGGACCGGTGGTGTCGTTTATGGATCGTGGCACCATGTACGATCAAGTGTTGTACCATGAGATTCGTCGGCTGGCTGAGGAAAACGACATTCCTACGCAAACCAAAACATCCGTTGCCGGCGGTAACGATTCGCGTGCATTCCAGTGCGCGGGTATCGGTTCACGCGTGGCGGCGATTTCGTTGCCTTGTCGCTATATCCACTCACCGTTGAGTGTGTATCGGAAAGAAGACGTAGAGAACACGTATCGTTTATTGGAAATTCTGCGCGGTTATTTGCCGTTGTGGGAGAATAACGTATGATTCGTTTGATAAATCATTCGTTACCAACAAACTTTGTTAGCGGTAACGAACCCGTATCCGGTCGTCTTTTAGCGTGGTGGAAAGCGTATGCCGACACCGATTTCGCGCGTTTTTATGTAACGGAAAACGGCGGCTGTATCGGCATGATGGACGCGCAAGCTATCGTGTGTGCACCGCCTGAAGATCGGGAGGAAATCGGTGCGTTTTTAAAAATGCAACCGTTTCTTAGCAGAGTCTATACCACAATACCGAACGTTATAGGTGGCAAGGCGATAAGCTTTACAGCGATGCGAGCGGAACACACACCCTCGAATACCGCTTTAACGGCACCGTCATTGCAGGAACTGTACGCGTTTTTGCAACCGTATTTTGCGGATTTACCGCCTTTTGAGCCATGGTATTTGGATGTGTCCTATCGGACACGGCACGGATTGTGTCGGCAGACGGTGGTGCAAGAGGATGACCAAATTGTTTCATCAGCTATGACGGTGGCAGAATGGGGAAGCGGTGCGTTGCTCGGCGGCGTTGCAACGCACCCGAACTTTCGCCGGCGTGGCTATGCGGCGCTTTGTGTGAACACCTTAACTGCCGCGTTGCAAAACGAGGGAAAAGCGGTTTGGATTTGCCCTTACAATGAAGCGGCGCATCGTTTATATCAATCGTTGGGTTTTCGGGATAGCGGTACGGTTACCGCAATTGAAAGGATGTATTAAGTCGTGAGTTTATCATTTTTTGAGGTGGATTTTCGTTTACAAGAATTGTCGGATCGGGCACTCGCCAAAGCGCAAGCTATGTTTGCCGAAATTGATACCGTTACGGAATATAACCAGCAGAAAGTGTTATCCGCTTTCATTCGCCATAACGTGAGTGAAAGCCATTTCACCGCCACCACCGGTTACGGCTACGGCGACCGTGGTCGTGATACCTTGGAGGAAGTGTTTGCAGATGTCATGGGCGCGGAGGATGCGCTGGTGCGGCACAGTATTTTGTGCGGTACGCACGCCATTACCTTGGCGTTATTTGGCGTATTGCGCCCCGGTGATACATTGCTGGCTGCTACCGGTACACCGTATGATACGTTGATCGGCGTGATTGGCGCAGACAAGCCCTCTGCCGGTTCTTTGACAGAATATGGGGTTGGATACCGTGAAGTCGCGCTGGTGGACGGTAAGCCGGATTTAAACGGCATTACGGCCGCTTTGCGCGAAGATCCGTCGATTCGTGTGGTGCATATTCAACGTTCGCGCGGTTACGATCTGCGGCCGTCACTTTCGGTTGCTGCTATCGGTGAAATTGTCAAAGCAGTTCGTACCGTGCGTGATGACGTTGTGATCTTTACGGACAACTGCTACGGTGAGTTTGCGGAAAAGACCGAACCGACTGCGGTTGGTGTGGACTTAATGGCAGGTTCCCTTATTAAAAACCCAGGTGGCGGCATTGCCGAAAACGGCGGTTATATCTGCGGTCGTCGGGATTTGGTGGAGCAATGCTCATATCGTATGACCACTCCCGGTCTCGGCAGGGAGGTAGGAGCTTCTTTGGGCCATAATCGCACGTTATTCATGGGCTTGTTCCATGCGCCGCACGTTGTTGGTGAAGCGCTCAAAACAGCGGTGTATGCCGCTTCCTTGTTTGAGTTGCTGGGATATACCTGCACGCCTGCCTCTACGGAAAAACGTGCCGATATCATTCAAGCAATCTGCCTGAATAACGCGGAAGCTTTGATTGCTTTTTGCCAAGGTATTCAAAGCGGTGCACCTGTCGATGCCTTTGTGACGCCCGAACCGTGGGATATGCCCGGGTATGATAATCAGGTAATTATGGCGGCCGGTGCGTTTACGCTTGGTTCCTCCATTGAGCTGTCGGCCGATGCACCGTTGCGCGATCCTTTTGCCGTGTATATGCAGGGCGGTCTGAATTTCCATTCCGGAAAAATCGGTGTTTTACTGGCGGCGCAAAAGATGCTGAAAGAGAAAATTTTCCAGATTTAATTTTTTAAAGAAAATCCCCTTGCAAATTATTGGCTATTACGCTATCATAGTAATGATATGGATGTTTTGGTGTAATGTTGTGGAACAAAGAAGGTGAAATTTGGGATGAAGCGAGTACTTTTCATATCCAGTACGGGCGGTCACTTGTCGGAACTGTTGCAGTTAGAACCGCTCTTTTCAGAATATGATTCCTACATCGTAACGGAAAAAACCAAGTCCAACATGGGGCTTGCGCAACGGTATCCCAATAAAGTCATGTTTTTGGTCTACGGAACCAAATCGCACCTTTTCACTTACTTGTTCAAGTTCTTATACAACATTTTGAAATCGCTTTTCATCCTTTTAAAAATACGACCGCAGGTCGTTGTTACCACCGGCACTCATACGGCGGTGCCGATGTGTTACCTTGCAAAGTTATTTGGCAAAAAAGTGATTTTCATTGAAACCTTTGCCAATCGCAAAACAAAAACCACTTCCGGCAAACTGGTTTATCCCATTGCCGACGTCTTTATTGTGCAATGGGAATCCATGCTGGAGTTGTACCCAAAAGCAGTGTTTGGGGGTTGGATATATTGATCTTAGTGACCTTGGGAACAAATGATAAAAGCTTTGTTCGCTTAATTCAAGAGATTGAACGCTTGGTCATGGACGGCAAGATTCAAGAAGAAGTGGTTGTACAAGCCGGTTACACAAAATATAAATCGGAACATTTGAAGGTGTTCGATTTAATTCCGATGGACCAATTCCAGGAACTGTTGGAAACATGCCGTTTGTTGATTACCCACGGCGGCGTCGGTACGATCACGCAAGCCTTGCGTTCCGGGAAAAAAGTGATTGCCGTTCCGCGCTTGCAACAATATGGTGAGCACGTGAACGATCATCAGCTTCAAATCATTGAAAACTTTGCAGAATCCGGTTTCATTATTGCCGCATATCAGGTGGATCAGTTGGAATCTGCGTTGGATCAGGTTCCCGCGTTTGAGCCCAAGCAGTATGTCAGCAACACGGATAAAATGTTGGATTTGATACGGCAGAGTATCGGATAAACAGTCAGCACGGTATGGTTTATACCGTGCTGTTTTGTTTTTTGGCATATTTTCTCTTTGTGCACCGTATAGTGTAAAGAACACGATTCGGTGGGGTGAGAGAATGAACGGCACTGTTGAGGAGCGGGCAATTGAACTGGGTGAATACATTATCGAAAATAAAACGACCGTCCGTGCGGCTGCAAAAAAATTTCATATTTCAAAATCAACTGTGCATAAGGATGTGGCGGATCGTCTTCAGTTTGTCAACCCACGGTTGTACGGTGAGGTTCGACAGATTCTGGAAATCAACAAAGCGCAACGTCACATTCGCGGTGGATTGGCAACCCGGGAAAAGTACAGACGCGAAGAGGATACATAAAAAAGCCGTTCAGGAGCAATCCTGAACGGCTTTTATTCTGTCTTATCCAAAATGGCGACACCCATATCACCATCAATTTCCGGAACGTGTACAGCAACGATCTCTCTGCGGGAGGTTGGCAGGTTTTTGCCGACAAAATCACCGCGGATAGGCAGTTCCCGATGACCGCGATCAATAAGGACGGCAAGCTGTATGCGCTGCGGACGCTCCTTCTTGATGACCGCTTCCAATGCGGCGCGAATCGTTCGTCCGGTGTAAATAACATCGTCCACCAATACAACGGTACGGTCTTTTACGGAAAAATCAATCTTGGTGGCATTCACGATCGGATCGGTGTTGAACCCGTCCAAATCATCGCGATACAAGGTAATATCCAGTGAGCCGACTTCCACGTTGATATCGGAAAAAGAACGGATATTTTCCGCTAAGCGACGGGCAAGCGGCACACCGCGACGTTGAATGCCCAATAAACACAATGTATCGCAGCCGGCGTTCTTTTCCACAATTTCATGCGCCATACGCACCAACGTGCGTTTGACGGCGCTTTCATCCATGATGTGTGATTTTTCTGTCAGCACGATTTAGTCCTCGCTTGTATTGTCGTCGTCCAAAATCGCAACGGCAGGCAACGTCACAATCCGTGCGCCGCTGTCGTTATCCACGGTTTCAAATGTCATTTGACCGCCGCACACAGAGCAGGCGGGACGCAAATCTTCGTCCGCTGCACGAATCGGCAACGCGACACCGCGTTGGCTGGCAATACACGCACGTTGATGGCCGGACAACACTTCGCCATGCCCACACTCGCACAAAGCGATGGTGATCGGACGCATTTGTTCCTTCTTCGAACGCATGGTTTTATATAATTTCGGGCAGTATAACAAATCACCGGTGGAAAGCTTGGTGCTTGGCGAGATAGCAAAATCCTCCACCACGTTTAACGAGCATTTACCTGTTTTCAGAAAATAGCAGGTATTCTTGTTCAGACGAATGGTGAGATCCACCATTCCCTTGGGTCTGTTCATGTGAAAACACCTCAATTCACATCCAGTATACCATATCTTTTCAAATTTTCCTATATCTTTTCAAAAATTTTTTGTTTTCTTGTCGGCATGTGTTTTGCTGGCAAAAGCGGTGTGATTTCCTATTCATATTCGTATTCAGCCGAGGAACAGTAAATAATGCAGACGTAATGGAAACGAGGAAATATCATGAGAAAAGCTATTCGTATTTTGTGTATTTTGATAACCGTCTGTACACTCATTGTGTTGAGCGGTATTGTGTATTTTATCATTCAACTTCCGAATGTGTTTCAAGTAGAGGAAGGGAAAACGCTAAGCGTCGGAAAATCCATTTATCCCATTTACCAATCAACCAACGATCGAGCTGCAGCATTGGTATCGAATACGGCAGCCGGGTCGGATTACTCGCTGACATTGAGCTTATTTGGTGTATTCCCGATCAAAGAGGTAACGGTTTCGGTTGTGGAACAAGGAAACGTTGTACTGGGCGGTACCCCGTTTGGTATCAAGTTGTACGCTGATGGCGTAATGGTGGTATCGTTATCGGATGTTGATACACGTTTTGGCGGAACATATCCCGCCAAAAACGCAGGAATCAAGGTGGGGGATATTATACTTTCGATCGATGGTAAAACCGTATATACCAACGAGGAGGTGTCCGAAGCGGTCAAACAATCCGCAGGCAAGGCCATGGAGTTTCGTTTGCGCCGCGATAACGTGGATTTCTCAGTTTCCGTAAAGCCGGCAAAATCCGTGAAAGAAAACTGTTATAAGATCGGTATTTGGGTACGCGATAGTTCGGCAGGGATTGGTACTGTTACGTTTTACGATCCCAAAACAAACGTCCTGGCAGGTTTGGGACACGCCGTGTGTGACGTGGACACGGGCAACATCATTCCGATTGCGTCGGGCGAGATCGTCCCTGCACGTATTTACGGGGTTACCAAAAGCGAGTCCGGAACACCGGGCGAATTGCGCGGAGGATTTGACCTCGGTTCGTTTGGTTCGCTGCTCAAGAACTGCGATCGCGGTGTATACGGCACAGTGAAATCCGGTAAGATGGTAGGACAATATGTACCGGTCATGATGAAGCAGGAAATACAGAACGGCAAAGCACAGATTTACACGACTGTGTCGGGGAATAAACCGCAATGGTACGATATACGGATTACGCAGATTCGGTACCGCGATACCACCGGCACACCCAGTATGGTGGTGGAGGTCACCGATAAAGCGTTACTGGAGAAAACCGGCGGGATCGTGCAGGGAATGAGCGGGACACCCATCGTCCAAAACGGAAAACTCGTCGGTGCGATCACCCACGTTTTTGTCAATGATCCCACCAAGGGCTACGCCATCTTTGCTGAGAATATGTTAGAGACGGCTCAAAGTGTGGCTGAAGAAAAATTTAGAGATGCATCATAAAATATTACAATTATAATATTTTATGATGCGTTTGTACAAGAAATCACGCGAAGAGATTTATAATCGAATCTCTTCGCGTGATATGTTAGTATCATATTTTGAATCAAAAAATATTAATTGTTTTTATTATTACCAGATTACAACATTTCCGTTTGAGTCATAATGCCAATAATTACCACTTGTGGTTGGTTTCGATGCCGAATAGAAATATTTTGTAGCAGTTACAAGTTTTGAATTTGTACTTGTATTTAATTTAACGCTTGCAAATTCTTGTTCAGTTCCTTCATAATACAATCGTTTTAAGGTGCTATCGTCATCGAAGTTTTCGGAACCGATTTCGGTTATGTTTTTTCCTATTACAAAATCGGTGATTTTTACAGTCATAAAATCTCTTGTACTAGGATTTTCACCGTTCAAAATAACTGTTTTAAGTGATTTTGGTACAACTGAATCTTGATCCCAACAATCTATACCGCTTCCGAAAAGCCATGCAAAGCAATCGGTAGAAACATTAGTGCTTTCTGCATTTTTGGCGATAAATGGAATAGAGAGGGTTTGTAATTTATCACATCCACTTAAAGCGTCTTGACCGATTGAAACAGTTGTTTTCGGAAGAATAAGAGTAGTAAACGTATTGTTTGCAAATGCTTTTGAACCTATCGTTAAATCTTCTTTAACTTTTGAAAAATCATAAGTGGCGGACAAATTTATGAATGCTTCGTCTTTGATTGTTTTTAAATCTGAGCCAAAGGTTATTTTTTTGATATTTGCGTTAGCAAAAGCTCTACTTCCGATTTCGGTTACGGTATCGGGTATAACAATTGAATCGATGGTTGCATTATAAAAAAATGAAG
>JAZQIV010000032.1:0-9847 GCA_045541305.1 Acutalibacteraceae bacterium
TTTACCGATGAAAACGACAAAATGAATTTGTCGCTGCTCACCATCGATGGCGAGGTGCTCGCGATTTCCAATTTTACGCTGGCAGCCAATTGCTCGCACGGCCGCCGTCCCGAATTTTTCGCGGCGGCGCGTCCCGAACAAGCATTGCCGCTTTACGAATTGTTTATGGAAGAACTGCGTCAATGCGGCGTGCGCAAGGTAGAAGCGGGCGAATTCGGTGCCGACATGACGGTGAACATGTGCGGCAACGGCCCTGTCACCATTCCGTTGGACACACGCGATTGGATGTGATCGCGTGATATATCAGTATTTTCCTGTTGGTGCTTACAGCGCCAACTGTTGCTTGGTGTTGGATGCAAACGGCAACACGGCCGTGATCGATCCCGGCGACGAAGCGGAGCGTATTTTGGCGCATGCTCGCGAATTTTCGTTAACGGTTCGTGCTGTTTTGCTCACACACGCACACTTCGACCACATGGGTGCGGCTGCCGCGTTGCAGCGTGCCACCGGTGCGCCGCTTTATGTACACGAAGCGGATGCGCGCGGCCTTTGTGATCCGCGGTACAGCGTACTACCGGTAGGCGATCCGCCGCATGCCGACCGGCTGCTGCAGGATGGCGACACCGTAACAGTCGGTTCGCTGACGTTTACGGTGCTGCACACACCGGGGCACACAACCGGCAGTGTTTGTTATCGTTGCGAAAACGTTCTCTTTGCAGGCGATACGCTGTTTGCCGGCAGTATCGGTCGCACCGATTTCGCGGGTGGCGATATGACGGCAATGCGGCAAAGTCTGCGCCGGTTGAGTGAATTGCCGGATGAGTTGAGCGTGGTGCCGGGCCACGGCGAAGAAACCACCATTGGATACGAAAAACAAACCAACCCCTTTATGATAGGACTGTAAATCATGGTACTGTATCTGCACGGACACGATTATCATTTTGAATTGCAAAACGTTTGTCGGTTGTTTTTGCCGCAGGAGCGGCTCACGGTGGCGCAGTCTGCCGATCAGCCGAGTGACGGTGCGGCGTTGTATGCCCGCTTGTCCCGCGAGGACAGCCAAACGGTACTCTCGTGTCGGTTACAGCTTTCGGATTACGACGAAACCCGCCAAGCGAGTGTGCCGAACACGCACGCCGATTATCACAACGAATGTGAGCTCGTGCTGTGCGAGCTGCTGTATGCGTTGCTGTCAGATGCGTTTTCCACCGAGCAGGAATGGGGCATTGTCACAGGTGTGCGCCCCGTGAAATTGTTGCGACGCTTGATCGCCGAAGAGGGGGAAGAAGCGGCGCTTATCCGTTTTCGTGAACGGCTGCATATCAGCGAACGCAAGCTGTCCCTGTGCCGCACGACCCTGCAGGCGGAAAACCGCATTCTATCCTTGTCGCGTCCCGATTCGTTTAGCCTGTACGTATCGGTTCCGTTTTGTCCGTCGCGCTGTGATTATTGCTCGTTTGTTTCGCAAACTGTCACACGTGCTGTCAAATTGATCCCCACGTACGTGGATTGCTTGTGCGAGGAGATCGCGTACACCGGCAAATTGGCGCGCGAACTCGGTTTGCGGCTGGAAACCGTTTATTTCGGCGGCGGCACACCCACCACGTTAACGGCGGAACAGCTGGAGCAGTTAACGGCGGCGGTCGAGCGGGCTTTCGATCTATCTACGGTGCGGGAATACACCGTGGAAGCGGGACGCCCCGATACCGTCACCCGGGAAAAACTCGAGGTGCTCAAACGTGCAGGCGTTTCGCGCATCAGCATCAACCCGCAAACCTTGTCCAATGCGGTGCTGCGCACCATCGGGCGGCATCACACCGTGGAGCAGTTTTACACGGCGTTTGATCTGGCACGGCAATGCGGCCACGCCAATATCAACACCGATCTGATCGCGGGCCTGCCCGGCGACGATTACGAAAGCTTTTGTCGCACGATCGACGGTATTGTGGAATTGTCACCCGAAAGCGTTACTGTGCATACGCTGTCCATGAAGCGTGCCGCTAATCTTACGCTGCAAAAGCGTGCGGATTATCGTTTTGGCGAGGAAGCGGTGCGCATGGTGCGGTACGCGGCGCAGCAGCTGCCGATTGCGTATCAGCCGTACTATCTGTATCGCCAAAGCCGCACGGTGGGCAACCAGGAAAATGTCGGTTGGGCAAAACCGGGGTATGAAGGCTTATATAATGTGTATATTATGGATGAAACACACACCATTCTCGGCTGCGGCGCGGGTGCGGTTTCCAAATTAAAACGCGCCGGCACCGAATATCTGGAGCGTGTGTTCAATTATAAATTCCCTTATGAATACAACGACGGATTGAACGAGATGCTGAACCGTAAAATCGCGGTTCGCGAGTTTTATGAGAGGTTTCCGCTATGAATTATTTTTACGATAAACGGGTGCTGCACGTGGACGAGGTCAATGCGGCAGTGAGCACGCGCGCCCACGCCTTTATTGAGGAAGAAGAAAAGCGCTACCGCGAAAACGTGGTACGCGTTGCCGAACACCTGAACGAGACCATGCCCGGTCGGTGTCTGGTGATGCTGGCGGGCCCGTCGTCGGCGGGAAAAACCACCACCGCCAACAACCTGCGGCGGGCATTGGAAGCCAAAGGGCGGCAGGCAAGTATTGTGTCGCTGGATGACTTTTATCGCGGCCGTGGCTTGGCACCGCGCTTGCCGGACGGCAGCTACGATTATGAATCCATCGAAGCGCTGGATCTGCCGCTGCTGCAGCAATGCATGGCACAGCTGCTAAACGACGGTGTTACCATGCTGCCGCGATTTGATTTTCACACACACGCACCGCTCAAGGAGCGGTTTGAACTGCGTATCGAGGAACATTCGGTGGTAATTTTTGAGGGCATTCATGCGCTCAATCCCGTGCTGGAAGAGCATCTGCCGCTGGACAATGTGTATAAGATCTTTATCAACGTGATGTCCCGCATTTATGACGATGACGATGCCAAATTGCTCGCGCGTCGCGACCTGCGGCTGTGCCGCCGCATGCTGCGCGATTATCAGTTCCGCAGCAGTTCCATTGTCAACACGTTGGATATGTGGCGGCAGGTGGTGCGCGGTGAAGAATTGTATATGTTCCCGTATGTGGATACGGCGAACGCGACGTTCGATACGATGCACGCTTATGAGCCCGCCATGATCGGTCCGCGTTTGCTGCCGTTGCTGCGTGCGGTGCCGTCGGATAACCCGTATGCGGATACCATAGCGCATCTCATTGATGCGCTATCCCGCTTTGAACCGTTGTCGGTTGCGGATCTGCCGCAGCAGTCGCTTTTGCGGGAGTTTGTCGGTTCGTAACTCGCTCTTGTAATTTGGAAGAAAATTTTTTATAATATACGTAAAGACAATACGGAAAAAAGGAGAATGAAACATGGCTATTTTTGATGAAGTGGTATCCCGCGTAAAGGACATGGCGGAAACCGCCGGCAGAAAAACAGGGGAATTGGTTGAAATCAGCAAAATAAAAATCCGTATCGCCGAGCTGCGTCGCGAGATTGCCGGCGCGCACGAGGGCCTTGGCCGTTTGATCTATGACAGCCGCAAATCCGGCGAGGACGTTGCCGAAATGGTGGATGCCTGCGTGGATCACATCGCCGATCTGTATGAAGATCTGGAAGAGCTGGAGCTGAAAGTGATGGAAAGCAAAAACGCGGTGCGTTGCAACGGCTGCGGTGCGCTCAACGACAACACGGCACAGTTCTGCAACCAGTGCGGCACCAAATTGGATTGATATGAACGAAAAAATCGAACGCATTGCACAAGCCGCTGCAGCCGTTCGCGAACGGCTGCAGGGTGTCAATAAAGCCGTGCCGCGTATCGCATTGGTGCTTGGCTCCGGCTTGGGGTATTTGGCCGATGAATTGACCGATGCGGTGCGCATTCCGTATGCACAGATCCCGCATTTTCCGCGCTCCACAGTCGCTTCGCACGCAGGCTTTCTGGCGGCGGGTAAGCTCAACGGGGTGCCGGTGCTTTTGTGCTCGGGTCGTACGCATTATTACGAAGGGTATTCCTTTGAAACGGTTACCTTTTACGTGCGCGTGCTCAAAGCCTTGGGTGTGGAAACCCTGGTGCTGACCAACGCTGCAGGCGGCGTAAACACGGCGTTTTCGGTGGGGGATCTGATGCTCATCACCGATCATATTAAGCTGTGTGCCGACAGCCCGGTACGCGGTCCGTCGGATGAGCGGCTGGGTGCGCGCTTTTTTGATATGACGCACACTTACACTCCTCGTTTGCAGGCGATCGCCCGCGAGGCGGCAAACGCGTTATCCGTGCCGCTTCGAGAAGGCGTGTATTTCTTCATGGGCGGCCCGCAGTTTGAAACACCTGCGGAGATTCGCATGATCCGCCTGCTCGGCGGGGATGCGGTGGGGATGTCCACCGTGCCGGAAGCCATTGTGGCTGCTCAATGCGGCATGCAGCTGCTCGGCATTTCCTGCATCACCAACATGGCGGCAGGTGTGGTGGAAGGCGCCGAGGTCAGCGACGATGAGGTCGTGGTGGCGGCGGGTGCGGCAGCGCACACGTTCGGCGAATTGATGAAATTGATCGTAGCAAAGGCGGCGACGGCATGATTTTTGAAAACATTGCGGTATTGCAGGCCGACGGCACGTATTGTCCGTCGTGCTATGTCGGTGTGCGCGGCGATCGCATTGCGTATATCGACGAAAACCCGCCTGCGGAGGATTACGGTGAGCGGGTTTGCGGCAAGGATCGCTTGCTCATGCCCGGCATGGTCAACGCCCACACCCACGTGGCGATGACGCTGCTGCGCGGGTACGGCGAAGACCTGCCGCTGCAATCCTGGCTGTTCGATCGTATTTTTCCGTTTGAGGACAAGCTGTTCAGCGAGGCGGTGTATTGGGGCAGTCTGCTCGGTATTGCCGAAATGATCAAAACCGGCACCACCTCGTTCACGGATATGTATTATTTCTGCGACGATACGGTGCGAGCCGTCGCGGAAAGCGGTATCAAAGCGAATATCGGGCGCGGCATTTCCTGCTTCGATCCCACCAAACGGCTGGCGGATCTGCCGGCTTATGCCGAAACCAAAGCGTTGATTAAGGAATTCCACGGTGCGGAAAACGGCAGGGTGCTGATCGACGTGGCACCGCATGCCGAGTATACCACCCGCCCCGATTTGCTGCAGGATGCGGCAGAGCTGGCGGCGGCACACGGCTTGCGGATGCACATTCACGTGTCGGAAACCGCTGCGGAACATAAAGAATGTGTCGGCCGTCACGGCAAAACGCCCACGCGTTTGCTCGAGCAAGTGGGCATGCTGCACAACCCACTCACCATCGCCCACGGCGTATGGCTCACGGATGACGACGTACGTTGTCTTGCACAGCACAACGTCACGTTGGCACATTGCGCCAAAAGCAATTTGAAGCTGGGCAGCGGCATTGCGCCGGTTGTGAAATTCCGTGAAATGGGTTTGCCGGTGGCGATCGGTACCGATTCGGCGGCCAGTAACAACGCGCTGGATATGGTGGACGAAATGCGCATGGCGGCGTTGCTCGCCAAAGGCAGCACCCGTGATGCGGGTGTCATGCCGGCGGGCGAGATGCTGTTCATGGGCACGCGTGCAGGCGCTCTGTCACAAGGGCGAACCGACTGCGGTGATATTCAGGTGGGATACCGTGCAGATCTGGTGATGCTGGATTTAAGCGACCTCGGATTGTGCCCGTCGCATGCGCCGCTTTCGAACCTGTTGTACGGTGCCGGCAGCCGTGCGGTGTGCATGACGGTGATCGACGGTCGCGCGGTTTATCAAAACGGCGAATTTTTAACGCTGGATATCGAGCGTGTGCGGGCACAAACCCAACGCGCGGTTGATAGGATTGCTACAAAATAAGCGGTAAATTTTGGCTAAATAGACGAAAATTACTAAGGAATTTTATTGTTTTTGTTGAATTTTAAGGTTCGCTTCGATTTTTTAGCAAAATCCCTTGCAAAACCTTTGCGAATGGGATAGAATGTTAAAGGTTGATACGATTCTACGCGGAAGCATCCGTTTGGAATATAAATTTGTTGGAGGTTATTTATCATGAACAAGGTTGAGTTAGTCGCTGCTGTTGCAGAAAAAGCCGGTTTGTCCAAGAAAGATGCCGATAAGGCTGTTGCCGCTGTTCTGGACGCGGTGAAAGAGGCTGTCGCGAAGGGCGACAAAGTTTCGTTGATCGGTTTCGGTACGTTTGAGGTTCGCGCTCGTGCTGCTCGCACCGGCCGCAATCCGCAGACCAAACAGACCATCACCATTCCGGCTTCCAAGGCTCCTGTCTTCAAGGCCGGCAAGGCGTTCAAAGACGCTGTTGCGAAATAATCGAGTTTCGGTTATGACCAAGCCGCCCGTTATGCGGGCGGGTTTTCGTTTTGTATTCGGAGGGTGTTTATGCGTTTGGATAAATATTTGAAAGTGTCGCGCCTGATCAAACGGCGCACCGTTGCCAACGAAGCGTGCGATGCCGGCCGTGTATCGGTGAACGGCAAACCCGCACGCGCTTCCTACGATGTCAAGGTGGGGGATACCATCACCATCGCGCTGGGTGCACGTGAAGTGACCGTTCAGGTGCTGGATGTGCAGGAAACGGTTGCGAAAAACGATGCGGCGCTTTTGTATAAGCTGGTGTAATATTGTGTGAAATCTCCCCATACATTGTGAAATGTAAGGGGAGATTATGTTTTATGAAAGAAACCGCAAACGAAATCGCCATGCCGCATATCCTCACGCTCAGCGATCGGCGCTCGCTCACCGTATCGGGTGTGACCGACGTGGACAGCTTTGACGACATGACGGTGATTTTGTACACCGTGCAGGGGGAACTGACCGTGAAAGGCACCATGCTGCACATCACGCGCTTAAACGTGGAAACGGGCGATCTGATGATGGAAGGGCAAATCGATTCGCTGACCTATGCCGACATGAAAGCGCACACGGGCGGCTTTTTCGGCAAGCTGTTCCGCTGACGATGGGTTTTCACAATACCGAACAGATACGGGAACTGTTTTTGGCGGGCGGCATGGGCTTTTTGCTGGGCGCTTATTACGATGTGTTCCGCGTGCTGCGCTGCTTGTTAAAGCCCGGCGACCTGCGGGTGTTTTGGCAGGACGTCTTGTTTTTTGTCACCTCGGCGGGTGCGGTGTTTTTGTTTGCACTGGCGGTCACCGATGGGGTGCTGCGGGTGTATTTGTATATAGGGTTGGTGGCTGGGTTCGCGGCGTATCGCTACACGGTGGGACGCGCCGTGGTACACACCGTGACCGCTGCGTGCCGTTTGTTGGCGCGTATCAGCCGCCGTGTGAGGAAAAAGACCGCCAACTTCACCCAGAAGCTGCAAAAAAAGATGAAAAAATTCAAAAAAGGTATTGCAACCAAGCATGTGAGTGGTGTATAATCAATCGTGTATGAGTTTGCACAGTTCAAAGCGAAAGGAGGGCGACGGTAACGTGAAAACCAAACGGTCCGAAAAACGGAAAAAGAGCATTGTTTTGCGCGTGGCGATCGTCGCCTTTTCCGTGTACGTTGTTGTATCGTTGGTTCAGCTGCAGCTCCAGTTTAATGCGGCACAGGAAAAGCTGGATGCGCTGAACGCCAAAACCGCTGCTCAGCAGGAGATCAATGCGGTGTTGGAGGATCAGATCAAAAACAGCGACGAATACAAAGAGCAGGAAGCGCGCAAGCAAGGCATGGCAAAACCGGGTGAGACCATCTTGGTCGAAATCCCGAACGATTGACCTGCCGCAGATAGTTATTAGGGGGAACTCCGCAAAATGGCGTTGGAAGTTGGAGCGATTGTTGAAGGTAAAGTAACCGGTATTACCAAATTCGGTGCGTTTGTCGAATTGGAGGGTGGCAAGACCGGCATGGTGCACATTTCGGAAGTGGCACCGACGTATGTCAAAGAAATTCGTGATCACGTCACGGAAAACCAGCAGGTCAAGGTGAAAGTCCTCAGCATCGGTGAAGACGGCAAGATCAGCTTGTCCATCAAAAAGGCAATGGATCCTCCGCCGCGTACGTCGCGCGCTCCGCAGCGTCACGTGTCGCCCGGTCGCCCCGGCGGGTTTGAGTGGCAGCCCACCCGTTCTGACAGCAGCAGTTTTGAAGAAATGATGTCCCGTTTCAAACAGACCAGTGATGAAAAAATGTCGGATCTGAAGCGGTCGTTAGATAGCAAACACGGCGGATTTTCGCGCAGTCGGAAATCCTAAAAACGATACAATCCATATTGCCGTTGCCTCCCTGGCAACGGCAATTTTTGTAAAAGCCCCAAAGGAGGAAACAACATGCGCGAACTGTCTGTTGCGGTTATTGAACAGGCCGTGTGCGAGCTGTGCGTGGAAGCGAATCGCCGCTTGCCGCCGGATGTTTGCCGAGCGGTGGAAGCGTCCCAATGCACGGAACGAACCCCCCTTGCCCGTGACGTGCTCCGTGATCTGCGGGAAAACATTGCCGTAGCGGAACGTTGTGGCTTGCCCGTGTGCCAGGATACCGGCATGGCGGTGGTGTTCCTGAAAATCGGGCAGGACGTACATCTGACCGACGGTTCGCTGGAGGAAGCGGTTAACCGCGGTGTTGCGCGTGGCTACACCGAAGGGCTGCTCCGCTGTTCGGTGGTGCGTGACCCGTTGGACCGTGTGAATACGGGGGATAACACCCCGGCAATTTTGCACGTGTCGCTTACCGCAGGGGATGCGGTGGAGATCACGGTTGCTCCCAAGGGCTTCGGCAGCGAAAATATGAGCCGTTTATATATGCTGACACCCGCCGATGCCACGCGGGAAAAAATCCGCGAGTACGTGCTGAAAACCGTGCGGGAAGCGGGCTCGAACCCCTGCCCGCCCATCGTGCTGGGAATCGGTATCGGCGGCGATTTTGAGTTGTGCCCGTTGCTTGCCAAAAAGGCGTTGTGCCGCCCGTTTGATGAACCGCACCCCAATCCGCAGTACGCTGCGCTGGAACGCGAATTGCGGGAAGCGGTGAACGAACTCGGCATCGGGCCGCAGGGCTTTGGCGGCGATACCACGGCTTTGCACGTGGCGATCGAAACCTATCCCACCCACATTGCGGGCTTTCCGCTGGCTATCAACGTTGGGTGCCACGTGACGCGGCACGCAACCAAAGTGTTATAAGGAATTAACGTATGCAGAAGTTACAATTTTGTGCGCCCTGTCTGTTCGGTATCGAGGGGATTTTGGGCGATGAGTTGCGCCGCATGGGCGCATGGGACGTGACACCGCAAAACGGCCGTGTGCTGTTTGGCGGTGGTGAGGATATCTTGGCGCGTGCCAACATCGGCAGTCGGTATGCCGAGCGCATTCAATTGTTGGTCGGTTCGTTCACGGCACACACCTTTGAGGATTTGTTCCAAGGCGTAAAAGCGCTGCCGTGGGAACGGTTTATCGGTCGCAAGGATGCGTTTCCGGTCAAGGGCTGGTCACTCAATTCGGTGCTGCACAGCGTGCCGGATTGCCAATCTATTATCAAAAAAGCGATTGTGGAACGTCTGAAAGGACAATACGGGATCGCATGGTTTGAAGAAACGGCGGCAACCGTGCAGGTGCAGTTCACGATTCTGAAAGACGAGGTCACGATGCTGATCGATACCAGCGGTGCGGGTCTGCATAAGCGCGGGTATCGGCAAAATGCAGGTGGCGCGCCCCTCAAGGAAACATTGGCGGCCGCGATTGTGGATGTCACGCGGGCACGGTTGGCCGATCAGGTAATCGACCCGTGCTGCGGCTCGGGCACGCTGCTCATCGAGGCGGCTTTGGCGGCACGGCGCATTGAAGTCGGAGGCCAAGCGGTCTTAGGAAGACA
>JAZQIV010000033.1:0-25767 GCA_045541305.1 Acutalibacteraceae bacterium
TCCATGCCCATCTTGGCGCAACCGACCATCAAGGAGTTGCCCATGTTGTAGCGTGCATCACCCATGTATACCAATTTTTTTCCTTTGAGATCACCGAATTGTTCGCGGATCGTCAAAAAGTCTGCCAAAATCTGCGTGGGATGGAATTCATTGGTCAAACCGTTCCAAACCGGTACACCCGCGTAAGCGCTGAGCTCTTCCACAATTTCCTGCGCAAAGCCGCGATACTCAATACCGTCGAACATGCGCCCCAACACGCGTGCGGTATCCGGAATGGACTCTTTTTTGCCCATTTGCGAGCTCTTGGGATCCAGATATACCGGATGCATACCCAAATCGGCAGCGGCCACTTCAAATGCACAGCGGGTGCGTGTGCTGGTTTTTTCGAACACCAAAGCGATGGTTTTTCCCTCGCACAGACGATGGGGAATACCCGCCTTTTTCTTTGCCTTCAGATCGGCAGAAAGATCCAGCAACTCCTGAATTTCTGCAGGGGTGTAATCCAGTAATTTTAAAAAACTGCGGTTAGTAAACGAAGTTGACATTCGTATACACTCCTTCACATTTATTCGGCGCAGACCGTTTGAATGATTTGGATGGCATTTTTTAGAGTTTCCATCGGAATATTGAGTGCCGGCAACAAGCGGACTTTATCCTTCGCCGTCAAGCACAACACACCTTTTTCCATGCATGCGGTAACCACTTCTTTGGCTGGCTTAACGGTTTTGATACCGATCATTAGACCTAAACCGGAAACCGATTCGACCCCTGCCGCATTCGATAACGCATCGAACACATAGCGGCTTTTAGCGGTTACCTCCGCCAAGAAAGCATCGTCCAAGCGGTTGATAACACTCAAAGCACCGGCGCAACACACCGGATTCGCACCATAGGTGGAGCCGTGATCGCCGGCACCAAGCACGTGCTGCATTTTTTCGCTCATGAGTGTGGCACCGATCGGTAAGCCACCGCCCAAGCCTTTGGCGGTAGAAACGATATCGGGTTGAATACCGTAATGCATATAAGCATATAACTGACCGGTACGACCGTTGCCGGTTTGCACCTCATCGATAATCAGCGGAATATCGTGCTCCTTTGCCAAAGCCGCAACACCGGTGATAAACTCACGGCTTAAGGCAATGACACCGCCTTCGCCCTGCACACATTCCAGCATGATCGCTGCCGTTTTAATCTCCGCCACCATTTTGGTAAGCGTATCCAGATCTTCCGCATCCACGTGTGCAAATCCCGGGGTTAACGGATTGAACAGCTGATGGAAATGATCCTGCCCGGTAGCAGCAAGCGTGGTGAGCGTGCGACCGTGAAAACTGTTTTTTAGCGTAATGACTGTGTAATATTCATCACCTTTGGTTTGGGCTGAATACTTACGTGCTACCTTAATAGCACATTCGTTGGCTTCGGCACCGGAGTTGGAAAAGAACACTTTGCTCATGCCGGTGCGTTCGCACAAGGCTTGTGCCAGATCGGCACACGGTTTGGTGTAGTACAGGTTGGAGGTGTGCTGCAGGGTGGTGGCTTGTGCCGTCACGGCTGCTGTCCAGGCTTCATCCGCAAAGCCAAAACTTGTTACACCAATTCCGGAACCGAGGTCGATATATTCTTTACCGTGAATGTCGGTGACGATGCTGCCCTTTCCCGAAACCAGTTCCAACGGAAACCGCGCATACGTGCCGGCAATATACGTTTGATCTTGTGTAATAAAACTATCCATGCTTGTTTAGCCTTTCGTTACCATAGTACCGGCGCCTTCGTCGGTGAGCAATTCCATCAAAATGGAGTGGTGAATACGTCCATCCATGATAATGACGTTGTTAACGCCGCGATTCAGCGCTTCAATGCAGCAATCCACCTTGGGAATCATACCGCCGGAAATCACGCCTTCGTCATACAATTCCTTGGCTTCTTGGATGGTGATTTCGGGAATCAGGGTGGAGGGATCGTCTTTGTCACGCAGCACGCCGGCAATATCGGTCATCATGATCAAGCGTTCTGCGCCCAAAGCACCGGCAATGTGTGCAGCGGCGGTATCACCGTTGATGTTATACACATTACCGTTTTCGTCGCACGCAATGGTGGAAATAACGGGGATATACCCTTTTTCGAGCAAGTCCAAGACCGGTGCGATATTGACGTTGGTGATGTTACCCACAAAGCCCAGCTGCTCGTTTTTGAAGGTTGCTTCAATCAAGCGACCGTCAATACCGGAAATGCCCATGGCTTTTGCACCGGTCATTTCCAACAGATTAACAAGCGATTTATTGACCTTACCGGCGAGCACCATTTGTACGATATCTACCGTTTCTTTATCGGTTACACGTAGACCGTCGATAAACTCGGGCTTTTTATCGAGTTTTGTCATCATTTCGCTGATTTCGGGACCGCCGCCGTGTACCAATACGACTTTCACGCCGGTCAGCCACAACAGAACGATATCCTGCATGACTTCTTTTTTCAGTTCATCGTTGATCATGGCGTTACCGCCGTATTTCACCACAACGATCTCACCGTTGTAACGGCGAATGTAGGGGAGAGCCGCAGTTAAGACTTCAGCCCGCTCGGCATTAGAAATGCTGTTTTGCATGGTTACATCTCCTTTTTAAGTACGGTAATCGCCGTTGATTTTTACATAGTCATAGGTCAGGTCACAACCCCACGCACAGGCGGAGTAAGGACCATCGCCGACGGATACCAAAATTTCGATCTCTTTTTCCAGCAAAATTGTTTTAGCTTGTTCTTCGGAAAACGGGATGCCGGAGCCATCCTTGCAAACAGCAATCTCGCCTTTTGCGGAACGGAACGAAACGTCCACTTTAGTCACGTCCACCTCCGCACCGCTGTAGCCGATTGCGCACAGAATACGCCCCCAGTTGGCGTCGGCACCGAACATAGCAGCTTTGAGAAGGCTTGAACAAATCACGCTCTTAGCAGAAAGCTTTGCGGCCTGTAAAGTGTTTGCACCTGACACCTTGCATTCAAGCAGTTTGGTGGCACCCTCGCCGTCGCCGGCAATGATGCGGCACAAGTTCACTGTTACGGTGTTGAGTGCTTTCATGAAGGTGTCGAACGCTTCACCCTCGGCATCGATCGTATCGTTTCCGGCAAGACCGTTTGCCAAAACCGTTACCATGTCGTTCGTGGAGGTATCGCCGTCGATGCTGAGCATATTAAAGGTGTTGGCAATGTCGCCGGACAACGCTTTTTGCAGCATATCGGGAGCAATGGCAACATCCGATGTGATGAACACCAGCATGGTTGCCATATTGGGGTGAATCATACCGCTGCCTTTGGCGATACCGCCGATACGGCACGTTTTATCACCAAGCTTGAATTCCACCGCAATTTCCTTTTGGATCGTGTCGGTCGTCATGATAGCTTGCGCAGCATCAGTACCGCCTTCCGCCGACAAACCGTCACACAATTTCTGCATGTGAGCGGCAATCGGTTCCACGTTCAGCGGCTGACCGATAACACCGGTGGAGGCAACCACAACGTCGCTTGCTGCGATACCGGTTGCTTTGGCAACCAGATCGCACATGGCGTTGGCTTTTTCAATGCCATCGGCGTTGCAGGTGTTGGCAATGCCACTGTTGCAAATTATCGCTTGCGCGATACCGTTTGCCAAATGCTCCTTGGTGACGGTAAGTGGTGCGCCTTTGACAAGGTTGGTTGTATACACGGCAGCAGCGGTTGCCGGTACCTCGCTGACGATGAGTGCCAAATCCTTCTTTACACGGTTTTTGCGAATACCGCAATGCAAGCCGTTTGCTTTAAATCCTTTTGCGGCACAAACGCCGCCTTTAATCAGTTCCATACGTTTAATCCTTTACACGTTAAGACCGGTGGTTTCATCCACACCGAGCAATACGTTCATATTTTGAATAGCGGCGCCGGAGGCACCTTTGCCTAAGTTGTCAAACCGCGCAACCAGCAGAATACGGTCATCGTTGCCTTGTACCGTGATCTGCATATCGTCGCGATCGGCATATGCGGAGGCGGAAAGCATGCCGTCCTCATCGGTCTGTTTGATAAAACGAATCAAGCCGCTGCGATAATAGGATGTGTACACTTCCTCAAGATCGGCCACGCTGCCGTTAAGATCGGAACAAAAGAGCGGAACCGTTACTTCCATGCCGCTGTAGAAATCCGCCACAATGGGGCAGAAGATGGGTGCAGTTTCCAACCCGCTCAACGCCACCATTTCTTTCAGGTGCTTGTGCTGTTGGGTCAGTGCATATTGACGCGGACCTTTCAACAGCGGACTGCGATCGTCACTTTCATATTCCGCAATCATTTTCTTGCCACCGCCGGAATATCCGGTAAGCGAAAAACAGGTTAGCGGAATCTCGCTTTTTAAAAGGCCGTTTTGAATCAGCGGGGCCACCAATGCAACGAAACCGCTTGCATGGCAGCCTGGGTTGGCAATGCGGTTGGAGGCGGCGATGCGCTCGCGCTGACCGCTCAGTTCCGGCATGCCGTACACCCAATCTGCTGCAGTGCGGTGTGCGGTGGAGGTATCGATGATCTTAACGGACGGATTTTCGGTTAATGCAACTGCTTCCACGGCGGCTGCATCGGGTAAACACAAAAACACAACATCCGCTTGGTTAATGGCATCTTTACGCGCTAAGGGATCCTTACGCAGTTCTTCGGGTAACGTAACGATTTGCAGATCGGGGCGCGAAGCCAGCCGATCTGCAATGCGCAGGCCGGTTGTACCGGCGCTGCCGTCAATAAATACTTTTGTCATATTGCTAACAATCCTTTTACGTAGGAGATTTGTGCCTTCACAGATGAAAGGGAAGTGCCGCCTTCCGAAATGCGTTTTTCCACGCACACTTTCAAGTCGATTGCCTCATACAAGTCTTCCTCGAACAAATCGCTGTAGGAGCGATACAGATCCAGCGGCAGGTCTTCCAAAACGGTGCCATGTTCGATGCAGTAAGCAACCAGTTGTCCGGAGATTTTGTAAGCGCTGCGGAACGGAAGACCTTTCTTGACCAAGTAATCCGCCAAGTCGGTCGCATTGATGAAGCCTTTTTGGGCGGCAATCTTCATGTTATCGGTGCGTGCCGACATGGTATTGATCATGCCGGTAAACACCTGCAGGCACATTTTTACCGTATCGCAGGCATCAAATACGCCTTCTTTATCTTCCTGCATATCCTTGTTGTAGGCAAGAGGTAAACCTTTCATGGTGGTGAGCAGCGCTATTAGATCGCCAAACACACGACCGGTTTTACCGCGTACCAGTTCCGCCATATCCGGGTTTTTCTTTTGCGGCATGATGGAGGAACCGGTGGTGTAAGCATCGGACAATTCCACGAACTTGAATTCCCAGCTGGACCACAGAATGATTTCTTCGGAGAAGCGGGACAAGTGGACCATCAGCGTGGAGAAAGCACCGAGCAGCTCCAAGCTGAAATCGCGATCCGAAACACCATCCAAGCTGTTTAGGCAGATACCGTCAAAGCCGAGCTTGTTCGCCTCAAAACGACGGTCGGTGTTATACGTGGTACCGGCAAGAACGCAGCAACCAATGGGCGAAACGTTCAACCGCTTGCGGCAATCAGCCAAACGATCCAGGTCGCGAAGCAGCATCATGGCGTACGCCATCAAATGATGACCGAACGTGATAGGCTGTGCACGCTGCAGATGTGTATAGCCCGGCATAATGGCATCGTGGTACTGTTCCGCTTTGCCAACAATCGCTTTCAAAAGATCACGGATCAGTTCGGAAATCGTATCAATCTCATCCCGCAGGTACAGCCGAATATCCAAAGCTACCTGATCGTTACGGCTGCGCGCAGTATGCAATTTTTTGCCGACATCGCCCAAACGCTCGGTGAGCACCTGCTCCACGAACATGTGAATGTCCTCACACGTCATGTCGATTGCCAGTTTTCCGCTTTCGATATCCTCTAAAATCGCCGCGAGCCCCTCCGTTAAACAATCAGCATCGGCTTTGGAAATGATGCCTTGTGCCGCCAGCATAGCAGCATGCGTCATGCTGCCGGTGATATCCTGACGATACATGCGACTGTCGAAATGAATTGAGGAATTGAAATCGTCTGCGATTTTTTCAGTGTTACCGTCGGTTCTGCCTGCCCACATCTTGGCCATAATCGGAATGCTCCTTTGAGATTATTTTTTGCCGTCCACCATTGCCTGCACCTTGATCGGCAAACCGTACAGGTTGATGAATCCGGCGGAATCCGCTTGGTTATAATCGCTTTCACCAAAGGTAGCGATTTCTTCGCTGTATAACGAATACGGGCTCCACACGCCGGCGTTGATCATGTTGCCTTTGTAAAGCTTTAAGCGTACCTTACCGGTTACACGCTCCTGCGTTTTGTCAACGAAGGCCGAAAGCGCTTCACGCAACGGGGTGAACCATTGACCGTTGTATACCAGCTCGGCAAACGTAATGGAAAGGCGCTGTTTTTCGTGCAAGGTCATTTTGTCAAGGCAGATGCTTTCCAGCACGTTGTGCGCCTTATACAGAATGGTGCCGCCGGGAGTTTCATACACGCCACGGCATTTCATACCGACCAAACGGTTTTCCACAATATCGATAATACCGATACCGTTTGCGCCGCCCAACTCATTCAATTTCAGAATAATATTTTTGGCGCTCATTTTCTCGCCGTCAAGAGCAACCGGGACGCCCTGTTCAAACTCCAAGGTAACATAAGTCGGCTTGTCCGGAGCGGCGATGGGGGAAACACCCATTTCCAAGAAACCGGGTTTCTCGTACTGCGGCTCGTTGCCCGTATCTTCCAAATCCATGCCTTCATGGGACAGGTGCCACAGGTTCTTATCTTTCGAATAGTTCGTTTCGCGGTTGATCTTGAGCGGAATATTGTGTGCTTCCGCGTATTCGATCTCTTCCTCACGGGATTTGATATCCCACTCACGCCAGGGGGCAATGATCGGCATGGTCGGAGCAAAATGCTTGATTGCTAACTCAAAACGCACCTGATCGTTGCCTTTACCGGTACAACCATGGCAGATGGCGTCGGCGTTTTCCTTAATTGCAATATCCACCAGACCTTTGGCGATGCAGGGGCGTGCATGACTGGTGCCAAGCAAATATTCTTCGTACACCGCGCCGGCTTTCATGGTGGGGATAATGTAATTATCCACGTAATCGTCCGTTTGATCCAAAACATACAGCTTCGAAGCACCGGTCTTCAGTGCCTTTTCTTCCAAGCCTTCCAGCTCGTCTGCTTGTCCCACGTTGCCGGAAACAGCGATCACTTCGCAGTTGTTATAGTTTTCTTTCAACCACGGAATAATGATGGAAGTGTCCAAACCTCCGGAATAGGCGAGTACAACCTTTTTGATGTTTTCCTTATTGATGATATTCATCCTCCAAAAAGAATAATTAACATGTTACGCATTATAGCTCTTTATATAAGGCATTGTCAATATGTTTTGAATAAATATGCACGTTTTGTTACTTTTCAACACAACCTTTTCCAAAAACGCCGAAGAATTGGTTGGTTTTACCTTTTTCTTTCATAAGAAGAGCAAAGGACGCGACGCAACTATGTCCACAAAGTGTTTTTTGATGAAAAAATATTCATTCGTATTCATTTCGGTTTTGTGTCGACAATTGTAAAAGTGTGTGATATTATGGGATGTGAAAACACAACTATTAAAAAGGTGTGGTTGGATTATGAATTTCTGTGTTGAGCTTCTCCGTGTGCTGGATACATCAATGGAACGTCCCACGTTCTTGGGGTGGTTTCACATCGTATTTATTGTTTTAACGATCGCGGCAGTTTTATATTGCTGCATTTACCGCAAAAACGATTCCAAAGAGCATGTTCGAAAAGTCGTTCTTTGGGTATCGGTTGTGGTAATCGTCTTAGAGGTGTATAAACAAATCAATTACACGTTCGGCTATGACACCGGAACGGTTGTGGTAGATTTTCAATGGTATGCTTTTCCGTTTCAGTTCTGCTCGATGCCAATGTACGTTGGGTTGTTGGTGGGCATTCTCGGTCGCGGTAAGGTACACGATGCATTGGCGGCGTTTTTGGCGACGTACTCGGTGTTCGCGGGCACTTGCGTGCTGGTTTATCCGAACGACGTATTCATCGAAACGATCGGTATCAACATTCAATCGATGATTTGTCATTGTTCCATGATTGTTCTCGGCGCGTATTTGTATGCTACCGGCTATGTGAAAACGGAACACAAAATGATTTTGAAAGCAATTCCCGTTTTTGCAGTCGCTGTTTGTGTAGCAGCAGTGCTGAATGAGATTGCTTATTACAGCGGCTTACTGGAAACCGAAACCTTCAATATGTTTTTTATCAGTCCACACTGCGATCCGTCGTTACCGGTGTATTCGTTGGTGCAACAAGTTGTGCCGTTTCCTTTCTGCTTGATTATTTATATTCTGGCGTTTTCCGTTGCTGCGTATCTGATGTTGTTGATGGCTATGGGAATTCAAAAAATAGCGCAAAAAAAGGACCGGAAGGAATAATCCTTCCGGTCCTTTTAGCATGCTTTAATTGTCTTGCACAGCACCACTGCGAACAGCCTCAAAGTCTTCCTCAACTTCTTTTTCAGGAGCTTTGGTAAGCAAAGAGACCACCACAATACAGAAAGCGGAGAAGATGAAGGCAGGAAGCAATTCATAGATTGCGAACACACCGCCAAGCTGGCTGATAACCAGTTTCCACAAGAACACCACACCGGCGCCGCTGATCATGCCCGCAATGGCACCGGCTTTGTTGGTGCGTTTCCAGAATAAAGAGAACAGCATCAGCGGACCAAATGTGGCACCAAAACCGGCCCAAGCAAAGGAAACGATTTGGAAGATAATGCTCTTCTCATCCAGTGCAATGACGATGCCGATCAGAGCCAAAACCAACAGCGTGATACGGGTCACGATCATAACTTGCTTATCGGTTGCGTTTTTCTTGTAAACACCTTGGAAGATGTTTTTCGCCAAAGCGGAAGCAGCAATCAGCAGATACGAGTCCGAAGAGCTGATAGTAGCAGCCAAAATGCCTGCCATAACAAAGCCTGCCAACAGCGGGGGCAGGGAGGTGGTGGCTAATGTAATAAAGATACTTTCTGCAGAGGACTTTGTCAAATGTGCATCGGGATACAGCTGACGACCAACCAAACCGATGAACACCGCTACAGCGAGCGAAATCACGACCCACACCATTGCGATCCGGCGAGAACGTTTCAATTCATCCTCTTTGCGGATGGCCATAAAACGCAAGAGCACCTGCGGCATACCAAAGTAACCAAGCCCCCAAGCCATCATGGAAGCAACCGTCAGCAGACTGTATTCCTGTGATGCTCCGAACAACGGTCTACCGGCTTCGACCAGTTGCTGACCGGCTTCATTTACAGTCGGCGATGCCAAGCCAAAGAACTCCAAAAATCCGGGGATCTGTTGCGCGTTATCGATGACAGCGCCGATACCGCCGGCTTTCAAAGTGCTGATTACCACAATGACGGTTAATGCAACAATCATAACAATTGCTTGCATAAAATCCGAAATGCTTTCGGCCAAGAAGCCGCCCAGAACGGTGTACAGCAACACAAAGACGGCACCGATAATCATCATACTTTGATAAGGCATACCAAACAGAGTGGAGAACAATTTGCCGCACGTGACAAAGCAACTGGATGCATAGACGGTAAAGAAGATTAAAATGAACAACGCGGCAATCGTCATAATCACCTTTTTCTTCTCACGGAAACGGTTGGAAAAGAATTCAGGTAACGTGATGGAGTTGTTGGCACGCACACTGTAACGACGAAGACGTTTGGAAACGATCAACCAGTTCAGATATGTACCGACCGCCAAACCGATTGCGGTCCAAGCAGCATCCGCCAAACCGCACCAATAAGCCACGCCGGGTAATCCCATCAACAGCCAACCGCTCATATCAGAAGCTTCAGCGCTCATAGCGGTGACCCAGGGGCCCAACGAACGACCGCCCAGGAAATACTCTTCCGAGTTTTTGTTCGCACGTTTTGCATAGAATACACCGATCAAAATGACCGCAGCCATGTAGACGACCATGGCAATCAGAATTTGTATCGTATTACCATTCATTGCAAACTACCTCCTCTTGAAAAACAATAATAACAATAGTTTACCACATGTTTCCACGCAGTTCAAGAAAAATATGCAGGATTAGGTTGGAAATTATGCAAAAGACTCAATTGCCGAAAAATTATGAAAATTTCCTCGGGTGCCCGCCTTCATAAGCTTCAATTCTCCTAAACCTTTTGGGCACAAGAAAAAGCGGCACACCTTTTTGGTGTGCCTCTTTTTCTTGGTGCGGGCGACAGGACTTGAACCTGCACGCTTGCGCATTGGCTCCTAAGACCAACGTGTCTGCCATTCCACCACGCCCGCATTGTTGCCTATTTTACCACACTTTTTTGCCGATTGCAAATGCTTTCTGCAAAAAATATAAAATATCACATATAGTGTATCAACGCGCAGGGAAAAACTAACAGTAGTATAATTTGTCGGAAAGTGTTGCATGCATCGAGAATTTTTGGTATGATAACCTAAATGGGGGTGAGTAGCATGGCAAGGCGTATAGGCGTTGTTATTTGTTTATTGGCGCTGATACTAACCGCGTGCCAATCTTCACCGCCGCCTTTCTCTACCGTGAACACAGTGCTGGTACCGGTTGTATCCAGCGCGGTTGCCAATACTACCACTTCTCTAACCTCTGATGTAGGAGAGGATACCGGTACGTCGTCAACCGTTTCTTCGACGGATATAAGCGACACCACGGCCTCTTCGCAAACAAAGGTGACAGGGAATAGCACCACCGCCTTATCCACTTCCCAAAACACTGCGACAGTGAGCACAACCACGACCACCAAAACCGCGTCTGCGCCGCCGTTTTCTGTGGATCCAGCGCAGGAAATGCGAGCGGGGTGGGTTTCGTATATCGAGTTAAATACTGCTTTGATGGCATCCTCCACCGAAGCTCAGCTGTGCACAAAGCTGGATGGAATTTTGGATACGTTTGAGCAATTCCGTTTGAATACCATGTATCTGCATGTGCGCGCGAACAGCGATGCATATTACGTATCTTCTTATTTTAAGCCGGCAGTAGCCGCTGAAAAGTTTCTCGAAAAAGGGTTTGATCCGCTTAGTTACATGATCACCGAAGCGCATAGAAGAAAAATAGCGGTGCACGCTTGGGTGAACCCATATCGCATTGGTAAGGATGCTACCTATGCCGTTCACGATATGCCGACGTTTACCGACGCGCGTAATTACCATTACTATGTACCGTCTGCGGCTGCCACGCAACGGTTGATTTTGGATGGTATTCGTGAGCTGGTGAACAATTATGCAATTGACGGTGTGCAATACGACGATTATTTTTATCCTTCCGGCACTTTGGAAAACGGCACAATTTATTCCTACGAAAGCGCCGACTATGCTGCCTATCAGAAAAGCGGAGGAAAGCTATCGATTGCCGATTGGCGGCGCGCCGCGGTGGATTCCCTGGTTGCAGCGACCTATACGGTGGTGAAAGCTAAAAGCAAGAATTTGATTTTTGGCATTTCGCCGGCGATCAATGCCGATGCCACGTTTAACAACTTATATGCTAACCCAAAAAAATGGTTGGCGGAAAGCGGATACGTGGATTACATTTGTCCACAGGTGTATACCGGCTTTGAACACAGTGGAAATCCTTTCCATAAAGCGGTGGATCAATGGTTGTCCTATCCGCGCCATGCTTCCGTTAAACTGTACATTGGTATTGCAACGTATAAAGCCGGATTGCTCAATGATCCATACGCAAAGAACGGCGCTGCCGAATGGAAAAATAACGACGATATTTTGAAGCGTTCGGTAAATACCGTCCGTGAGAAAAATATCAGCGGCTTTGCGCTCTACAGCTACAGTTATTTGGCGCCGGACAAAGTATCAGGTTTGTCGAAAACCAATGATGTTGCGGTTGCACGCAGGGAAATGCAAAATTTACTGACGGTATTATAAACATGAGGTGACAACATGTCGAAGCACGCGAAGGAAACCCCAAAAACGGCGATATGGAAAATACTCACCATTGTGATTTCCGGTATCGCTGCTCTGGCGATGATGCTGTTTGTTCTGGCTTACGGCGGCGTTTTTGATATTATCGCTTCCTGGGTTGGCGGTACCACACAAGCACCCACAACCACCACACCTCCCACAACAACGACCACTACATTACCGCCGCCCGCACCCGAGTATCGCAAGCCGGAAACCATGAAAGGGATGTGGTTAACACCGGGCAGCGATTATTATGTGTCGGATAAGAATACCGGCACCACTGTGCAAAAGCAAATCGATGCGGCTTTTGAGGCAGCAGAGCCTTGGGCGTTTAACACCGTGTTACTACCGCTGGATATCAACAAAAAAGACGATACCCGCGTGATCTATCCCTCTACAACCGCACCGTTTCCTGAGCTTACCGATGCAAAGGGAAAGGAATTTGACCCGATAGCGTATGCAATCACAAAAGCTCACGAACGCAATCTGTATACCTACATTGTATTGGATCTCCACGTGCGTGATGGCGAAGACTGGGATCCGCGCACCGAAGCGGGTCAACAACGCATTTTGAAAATGGTGGAGGAAGCGGCGGCACGCTATAAAGTGGACGGTTTCTTTATTTCCGGCTTTGCCTTTGACTTAAAGCAAGTCAAAAGCGAGGACCACGACCGCACGGTTGCCGCTCTTAATGCCTTGGTTGAGAAAGTGACAACATGCATTTCTCAAGTGGATTGGAACTATTACACGGGCCTGTTATCTTACGGCATCTGGGCACATCAATCCGTAAATGAGCGCGGCTCGGAAACGGGTGAATATTACGAAGAATTCACCGATGGTTGTGCCGATACGCTCGCCTGGTTGGAAAAAGGCTTGTTCCAATGTGTGATGGTACAAAACTACACCTCCACCGCACACCCGACCGCGTCGTTCCAAAACGTATTGAAATGGTGGGATACGGTTGCGCAAAAGCAAGATATACCGTTGTATATTTCGCATTGTGCTGATCGAATCGGTTCGTATTTGGCCGGCTGGAAATCCACCGACCAATTGGCGCAGCAATATTTATACTGTCAATCTTCAACAGCGTGGCAGGGGAGTTGCTACGATTCGTTTACCTCGCTCAACAAGGATACGTTGGGCTTATCTGATGCGCTTAAACGCGCATATGAAGGGGCACTGGACGAGGAATTTATCTACAAAAAGCTTACCATCAGTTTCCCCACAAAAACGAAATATACCACCACCGAATCGGCCATCACGCTGCAGGGCGCAGGTGATAAGAATTTCCCGCTCACCGTTAACGGAAAAGAGATGGAGCTGACCGATCGCGGTTATTTTTCGTTGCACTGCCCGTTGAAGGTTGGCGAAAATCAATTTGTTATCACACATAAAGGTACTACCAAAACCTACACCGTTACCTATAAACGCATGATTCTCCAAAGTGTTTCTCCATCTTCCGATATGACGATCGAAGGCGGTAACCAGTTTATTATCAGCGCCATTGCGCAAAAGGGTGCCACCGTAACCGCGAAGATCGGTGAAACCACCATCAAGTTAACAGAAAACGATCTAAAAACCGAAGAGAGCGGCAATATACCTTCGGATTTTTCGGAATACAAAGGTACATACACCATACCCAAGGGAAAAATCGGCGAAGCGGTTTCACTGGGGACCATCAGCGTAACGTCTACCTACAATGGTTTGACCGAAACGAAAAACGGCGGAACGCTCACGATTGAGGCATTGCCGTTTCCGACCACAACAACGACGACCACTGCTACAGGTTCAGCAGGTTCTTCCGGTGCGATTTCGGTACCGACGGGATCGCCTATCAAGCCGCCGTCCTCCGATGTGCAATTGGTAACGATCGTATCGGATTATGCCGAAACGTTTTCCGGCGGTTCCTTGGTGGACGATTATTCGCGCACGTACAATTCCTATTTACCAAAGGGAACTGTCGACTATTTAGTCAATAAAGTATATTACATTTACAAGGATCCCAGCACACAAAAGGAAACGGCATATAACTATTATCTGTTGGCATCCGGCAAACGTGTGTATCAAAAAGATGCCACGCTTTCGGCGGGTGGTGCGTTGGCACAAACACCGCTTACCAACGGAAGTGTCCAGGTGACGGACACACACACCCAGTTTAACTATTATACCTCCACCAATATTCCGGTGTACGTTCGTACAAAAGGGCAAAAATATCGTCTGGACAGCGAAAAAAAAGAACCCAGCTATGATATTGCACCGTATTCGCAAACTACCACGGACATTGAAATTGAATTCCATTATCTTTCGGAAAAGCCGGCTTTACCGGATGTTGCAAAAAGTCCGTTGTTCAGTTCTGCGGAATGGATCTATAACGAAAAGAACGGTGCTTACACACTGGCGCTCAAACTGAAAAAGGTGGGCGGATTCTATGGCGTATCCACCAAATGGGTAGGCAATAACCTGCAGATTACGTTCCTGAATCCTGCCAATATTTCGAATAATGCCGCTACGGAAAAATTAAAAGGTGTTCGCATTTTGTTGGATCCGGGACACGGGGCCGATAACGATAAGCCGTGGGAAGCGCCCTATAACCTCAGCTATGCCAACACGTTGAAGAGCAAGCTGGAGGCGTTGGGTGCCACGGTGGATATGACACGCACCTCGCATTTGGGCAAGCAAGAGCTTTCGCTGCAAACCCGTGTGAAAATGTCGCAAACCAAGGGATACCACTTGGTAATTAGCGTGCACATGAATGCCTCGGCGAACGGCGGCGCCACCGGTGCCACGGTTCATTATTATTCCGAATGCTCCTACACGCCTTCTAAAATTATCTACGATAAAATGCACGCGGTGGAGGTTACTAAGGGCGTTGGCACCACAGCCAACGGCACGCCGCGTTCTTCCGGCACGGTTTGGGGCACGTTGTATATGACACGCTCCATCTTCCATTGTCCGTCCGTTTTATTGGAATGCGCGTTCTTGGATAATGCCAAAGACAAGGAAGCATTAAGCGATCCTGTTTATCGCGATCAGCTTATGCAAGCGGTAACAGATGGTGTTGTGAGTTACTTCAGTAATATGTAAACAAAAAGCGTCGGCAGCCATGACGGCGCCGACGCTTTTACTTTTTTGGAAAGGGGGAATAGGCTTTGGCGTTTGATGCGGATTGGTTAACATCGCAATTACCGCCGTTTTTTGAGATCGCTGCCTATGATGAAGTGGGCTCCACCAACACGATCGCACGAGATATGGCGGCAAACGGTGCGCCACAAGGTACCATTGTGATAGCAAACAGCCAAACACAAGGAAGGGGCCGCATGGCGCGTCAATTCTTTTCTCCCAATGATACGGGGCTTTATATGAGTTTGGTGCTACGACCCTCACCGACAATTTCGCCCTTACTCATTACAACTGCCGCCGCTGTGGCGGTTGCGCAAGCCATCGAGCAGGTGGCAGGAGAGACGGCGCAGATCAAATGGGTGAATGACGTATATTGCCGCGGCAAAAAAGTGTGCGGTATTCTCACCGAAGGTGCCTATAGCGGTGACACGTTAGTCTATGCCATTCTTGGTATCGGTTTGAATGTGTCGGAACCCAAGAATGGGTTCCCGCCCGAACTGCAGCAGCGCGCAGGAGCAGTTTTTTATGCCGATTTTGCGCCGTTTGAAAACGCTGCAGAGAGAATAGCAAAAGAGATTATAACGCGTTTTTGGGCCTTTTACGAGGCGTTACCAAGCGTTTATAATTGCCTTTTGGAATATCGCGGGCGTGACATGTTGCGTGGACGAACCGTTGAGGTTTTGGATATTCATGGTGCGGTTATCAGAGAGGCAACAGCAAGCGGGATCGGTGATGATTTCTCGTTGCTGGTAACCGATGAAAACAGCGAACAAACTGCACTGACAAGCGGGGAAGTGAGTATTCGCTTATAAACGGTGCAGTAAGGCGGGAAGCGCACTTAAGGAATCGAACTCGTAATCCGGTTTAGCAATTGAGCCTGCGCTTTTGTGTGAGGGATTAAACCAGCAAGTACGCACACCAACCGCGTTGCCGCCGCGAATATCCGAGCTCAGGCTGTCACCGATAACGACAGCCGTGTCTTTGGAAAACGCGGGAATGTGTGCAAAGCAATGCTCAAAATAGCGCGGATCCGGTTTGTTGAAACCAATTTCATGCGAGATAAAAATATTGTCGAAAAAGGGGAGGATTCCGGCACTTTGCAGGCGACGACGTTGGATGTGTGCCGTGCCGTTGGTCACCAAATATAGGTCATATTCCGCCGAGAGTGCGGTTAACAGCTCGGGTGCACCTTCAACAAAGAAGTGTCCATTCCCGAGCAGATCCTCATACAAGGCCTGTGCATCCTCTGCTTTTACCGGTAATTGATACTCTTCAAACAAAAGCGTAAAACGTCTTCTGAGGACCTCAGAACGTGTGATCTCACCGCGTTCAAGCTTTTCCCATTGTTCACGGTTGATTACGTGATAACGTTGCAGAATCTCGGGTGTGGGATTCAAGCCAAGACGACGCAACGTTTCTGACAAGGCAACGCGTTCGGATTGCTTAAAATCCAGAAGCGTATCGTCCAAGTCAATGAGGATATTTTTTAACATAAGCAATAACCCCTTGTAAAAATCCCCCGAAAGAAGATTTCTTTCGGGGGAGCTTTTTTATTTTTTGGATTTGGCAGTTTTCCGTTTCTCGGATTGCTTCACCCACAGTGCCCACATGGGGGTGCACAGGAAGGTGGAGGAGAAGAAGCCGGCTACCACGCCGAATGTCATCGGTAACGCAAAACTGACGATTGCATCCATCGAGAAGATCAATGCAATAACTGCTACGGTAGCGATTGCGATGAAGGTGCAGATCGTGGTATTTAACGTACGACCGAACGACTGATGCAAGCTGACGTTGACGATTTCGTCGATACCCGTCTTTTTATCCATCTTAGCGCGATTTTCGCGGATACGGTCATAGATAACGATGGTATCGTTCAACGAATAACCGAGGATCGTTAACACAACTGCCACGAAATTGTCGTTCAGCGGGATGCGGAACACCACGAAGACGAAATAGGCGATCAAAATATCGTGAAGCAAGGCGATCAGCGCCATGATACCGGCAGAGAAACCGCCGATGCGGCGGAAGCGCAAACCAACGTAAATCACCAAGAAAAGGGATGCTAAAGCGATGGCAACGCAGCATTTTAAGAAGAAAGTCTTTCCGTAAGAAGGCTGCAATGAGTTGGTTTCAATTTCCTTGATATTGTTGCTCGGGAACTGCTTTTTCAGCGAATCAATGAATGTGGTTTGTGTTTCAACATCCACTTCGCGAGCAAGCGAAACCACGATAGTTTTGAGGCCGCTTTCGCCGTTTTCATCCACGTCTACTTCCGCTTCGGCGAATTTGGTGTGAATGAAATCCTCGGCAGCTTTGCTATCCAAAACGCCTTCGTAGCTGTACTTGAACAAAGTACCGCCCTTGAAATCGATATCCAGTTCGACGCCCATCACAATGTTGCAGATCAAACCGATCAACAAAAGACCGATGGAAACCCACAAAAACCATTTGCGATTGGCAATGAAATTGAAATTCTTAAGCGTCATGACGTTTACCTCCTAACAACCAAGGTTTACGGAGGAACTTGAAGCGCGAAACCGATTTAAGCATCAAGCGCGAGCAAGTTACGCCCATAAGGAAGTTAAAGATGATACCGGCCAGCAACGTGTAACCGAACGAGTACACCGCACCGCTGGCGGAAACGGGGAACATGAACAGGAAAGGCTTGAGCAGTTTGGCAAAGAAACTGTCAGCAGGTCCGAACACACCCATCAAGACAAGCGAAATGATGATAACGGTGATGTTACCGTCAAAGATAGCGGAGAAGGATTCGTTACAACCGTTGTTAATAGCGCCGTCGATCGTGCGACCGCCACGAATCTGTTCTTTAATACGTTCCGCTGTGATGATGTTGGCGTCAACACCCATACCGATTGACAAGATGATACCGGCGATACCGGGCAGCGTAAGCGTAAAGCTATCGAGGAAGGGGAAGTAACCTGAAACGACAGCAATCGAACCGGCAACCTGACCGAGCAACGCAATAACGGCAACCACACCGGGCAAACGATAATAAACGATCATGAAGATCGCAATGATGATAAATGCAACAATACCGGCCATCACCATGATCTCCAGCGCGCGTTCGCCCAAGGTGGCCGAAACCGTGTTGGTGTTTTTCGCGGTGATGCTGAACGGCAACGAACCGGAGTTGATGAGGTTTGCCAGGTTCAATGCTTCGGAATAATCCGCAAAGCCGCCGGAAATCTGGGCTTTACCGTCAGAAATATGCTCGTTTACCGTCGGGTTCGAAATACATTCATCATCCAACCAAATGGAGATGGTGTAGGTCGAGCCGCTGGCACCGTTCAGATCCTTTTGTTTCTTGGTGGCGGTGGAGAAGGCGTCTTTACCTTTGCTGTCCAGTTCCAAAGAAACAACCGGCTCGTTTTTCTCGTTAAAACCGGGGGTTGCCGAGCTTACCAAAGAACCATTCAACACAAAATCCGTCTTTGCGGGTTTTTCGGTGGGCAAGCCGGTGGATTCCGATTTATCGAGGTAAAACTCCAAAAGTGCCGTTTTGCCCAATTCTTCGATGGCCTTTTTGGCATCGAAGTTTGTTTCGTTGTTCTTCCACGGAAAACGGATAACAACCTGATCGTTGTCTGTGTCGGTGTAAGCCTCGTAGTCCGTAATATTGTTGGCAATCATACGCCGCACAATAACTTCCTTCATGGCTTCGATTTGTGCATCGGATGCATCGATCGATGCGTCCGCCGGAGCAAAGGTAACTTCGATACCGCCGTTGATATCAATGCCGGTACGAATATCCGATGCACCGCGGATCACCGTGTCTTCACGATCGCCAAAGTTTTTGTATATTCCGAAAAAGGAAGTATACGACAAGGCGAGGATCAGAAAAGCCACGATGAAAAAGATCGGTTTCGGTGTTCGCTTCATCAGTCAATCCTCCATCATTTACGTTCCATACCGAGATATGGTTTCATATAAGGATTATTATATAAGAAACGACAATAAAAGTCAATCCATTTCGAAAAAAACCGCCGCGTTATTTCACGCAGCGGTTGATTACAATTATAATAGTTTTTCGATTGCAACAATTTGTACGCAAACGCAGAACAAATTCATGGCAATCTGCAATTCGTCACAAGGGGGATACGTGGGGGCAATCCGCAGATTTGAGTCGTGCGGATCATTGTGATAAGGATAGGTTGCGCCGGCTCCCGTCATGATCACGCCTGCCTCCTTGAGCATGTTTACCACGGCTTTGGCGCAACCATCCATTAACGTTACACTGACGAAGTAACCGCCATTCGGCTTGTGCCAATCGGCCACCGCCAATTCGCCGAGTTCCTTTTGTAAGGTGGTGAGTACGATATCAAATTTCGGGCGAAGAATGGCGGCATGCAATTTCATGTGATTCGTAACTGCTTCGAAATTTTTAAAAAAGCGAGCGTGACGCAACATATTTTGTTTGTCATAACCAATGGTTTGAACAGACAAACGGTTTTTTATGTCGGCAATATTGGTATCGCTGCCGCCGATCGCCGCCACACCCGAACCGGGGAAACTAATTTTGGACGTGGAGGTGAAATACACGGCAATATCTTCGTTGTTTGCCGCTTTGGATTCCTCAAACAAATTCAAAAGCGTATCGGGTGTATCGGTCAGGTGGTGAACGCCATAAGCGTTATCCCACATGATCCGAAAATCCTGTGCGGCAGGCCTCAAACGCGCCAAACGGCGCACGGTTTCGTCCGAATAGGTGATGCCGTCTGGGTTGGAGTACATCGGCACACACCACATACCTTTTACAGCGGGGTCTTGTACCAACTGTTCTACCAGGTGCATATCCGGGCCATCTGCTGTCATGGGAACGCAAAGCATTTCGATGCCAAAATGTTCGGTTACGGCAAAATGACGGTCATAGCCGGGAACGGGGCACAAAAACTTCACGTTCGGCAACCGACACCACGGCGTGTTTCCGCAAATACCTGTTGAATAAGCTTGTGCAATATAGTCGTACATTAAGTTTAAACTGGAGTTTCCGCCTACGATCACGTTCTCAGCCGGCAAACCCAAAATATCGCCAAACAAAGCTTTCATTTCGACAATGCCATCCACAAAGCCGTAGTTACGGGTGTCGATCCCTTTGGTGGAAATGGCACCGGTGCGCACATTAACACAATCGGCCAACTCCATGGTGAGTTCCAGTTGTTCCGTGCACGGTTTCCCGCGGGACATATCCAGTGATAAACCTTTGTCTTTATACGATTGATAGACCGCTTTTAATTCAGCAAGCTTCGCGGTCAGCTGTTCTTTGTTCATGGAAGATAAGGCAGGCACAAAAAGCAACTCCTCTCAGATACTTCGCATATTGTAATACATACTCGTCGATTTTGCAAGTTAAATTTTATTTTCTTGCAAAATTTATCAAAAATTCATCAAAAACGAAGAAAAAAGCCTTGCCGAATAACGGACAAGGCTTTTTAAAATACAAAATTATACTTGCGGTTCCGGTGTCTCGGCTGTGGAATCTGTAGGTGATTCATCGGTTAACTGCTGCATGGTATACAGTTGCCATTCGTTGTTCACCAAAACAAAAGTCAAACGATTGTGGAACGTGCCGGTTTCTTTTTCCATACCGCCGCGCAGATACACGGGCGTGAACCGAATTTCACATGAAAAATCGTTGGCGCTGTATTGCGCATAGTTTGTCACCGATACATCGCGAAATTTCACCGAATCGTGTCTTGAAAACCAATCATTACTAAACACTTTGATTTTTGCATACAATTCACTGTTTTTCGCAATGTATTTCAAAACCGCTTCACGGGTGGCATCACGCGAAATAAACTTGGCATACGTGAAAGCAACCTCTTTTGCCAGTTCTTCGCGTTCGGTTTGCAGGGCGGTGGCGGCAGGACGCATGACATGATAGGCGCCGTTTGCATCTTGCGTGACGGTGCAAACGTCACCGCCGAGCGTTAAGCCTTCAATCGTTGGTGTGTTCAATAACGATTCGATTGTGTAACAATTCACAATCGGAAGCGCATCGGAGGGCTCTTTGGTGCCGAATATGGTGTTCTGAGCGGGGACGCCGATAACGTTCAAAAGTGAGGTGTCCATTCCGTTTACGGACAGGCGAATGTCATCGGCGGCGTAGATCACCGTTTGCGGAATATACTGCACTTCGGTAACATAATTCCATGCTGTTTCACCCCAAGCGGGATTTTTGATCAGCGAAAGGGAGGAAACGCGCTTATCGTTCATGTATACGGAATATTCCTTGCGTTCTTCCGTGGAGGTTCCTTTTTCGCGCACAACCAACGTGGAGGTATCGCCGTTATAGAGCCGCGAAAGATATTTTACGTATTCGTCTTTGTTGTTGAGAATGGTCTCTTCAAAATCCGAAGCTGCATAAATGGAGTCAAAATCACCGCTTTTGATCCAGTTGATATACGTGTTAAGGGCGGCGTTGGGAGTGGCTGCCTCATATTGCTCCAAATTGCGATACAAGAACCACAATACAACCGTTGAGATCACCAAGAGAACGGCAAAATATGCAACAAAGAGTTTCCAAAACAACTTGCGCTTGCGAGGCTTTTGCGGAGGATCGGACTCAAACTCGGGGTAGACCGGTATTTCGACAATAGCGTCTTCCGCCTGAATGTTGTTTTCTGTTACCAAATTTTCAGCCATGTCCGTTCCTCCTTTCAGATGACTACGATTGACGTGGGAATATTGCGCAAACGATACATGGAAGCACATTTGTTGATAACCTCACCGTTGTATACCATGGCGGTGGAAGAACCGCCATCCAGGTTGGCGGCATTGATCGCGCCGTATTCCAGCATGATATCAATGCAATCCTTGTACGTGGCACCTAACGAATGAGCTTGTCTGCCGTCGATCACAAGGATTAAAACAGCGCCGTCGGCACGTTGCCCGATCACGGTGCGAGGATTGACACCGCCGCTGGTGCCGGAAACCTCAGCAGGAACGCCGTTTACAATGAATGCGGGACCAAAGCTGATGGCATCGCGAACGTTCCGACGCAAAGCTTCGGCAGCGGACATTTTACCAACTATCAAACGATTGTTGGCATCAAATGCTACCAACGTGGAAACATCCGATTCTGCACCGAACAGCAGTTTCCCGTCGCGAATTACAATGCCAAGCGGAGTACCGCCCGTGCCTTGACCGTTTTCATCAAAGAAGCCGCCACCGTTCACCGAGGCGACCGCCTTATAATCCTTCGCAAATTGCACCACTGTGCGGCCGGGATATTGTTCGCCAAAGGCATTGATAGAGGCGACCTTTACACGGGAAGGATCGTGCACGATCATCATTTTACCGGCGTAGGTGGTGCTGGTGACGTCTTTGATCTCAATCGTATGGGGATCGACCGTTTCGTTGTCCGGCACAAATTCAGTCGTATCGTCCGTGGTGACGTCCGGTTCAATGACAGTATTTCCGTCAATAATGCCTACCACTTCTTCGTCCGAAAGGAAGAGGTGCGGAACAAATTTTAAGGCGCTGGTTTCTTTTAACGTATTGACAAAAATATCACGGGCGGTGGGGGAAGGGCCTTTCAAAAGCACCCAGCATGCACCAACCACAAACAACAGCACCGCCAACAGCGTAATGCCGATTGTTGCAAAAAATCTGCCGATAAAACGACCGATTTTTTTGCCAACGGATTCTTGTTTCATTCCACACACATCCCATTTCATACATTGCTTTTAATCATACAATATTCGACTAACCTTTGTCAATTCGTTTCTTGCTTTACACCGAGGAAAACTAATGGTATACTGGTACATATTTGGAAAGTGGAGGTGGCGTATGCAAATACCGAGCTATGTGCGTGCTGTGATGCAGCAGCTTGAACAGCACGGTTTTGATGTTTTTGCGGTCGGCGGTTGCGTGCGCGACTCGCTTTTGGGATTAATGCCACACGATTGGGATATTTGCACATCGGCATTACCGGAGGATGTGATGGCGGTTTTTTCGTCGTTTCGGGTAATTGCTACCGGGCTTCAGCATGGCACGGTGACGGTGTTGGTTGACGAGCAAGCGATAGAAATCACCACGTTTCGAACGGAAGAAGATTACCGTGACCATCGCCACCCGCAACACGTCAATTTCGTTACCACGATTGAAGAGGATTTAAGCCGGCGCGATTTTACTGTGAATGCCGTAGCGTATCACCCCGAACGCGGTTTTGTGGATCCTTACGGCGGGCGCGAAGATGCAAAGCATGGCGTGCTGCGTTGCGTGGGTAAGGCCGAAAAACGCTTCCGAGAGGACGCTTTGCGTATCTTGCGGGCGCTGCGGTTTTCGGCGGTATATGATCTGGAAATTGAAGAAAAAACGCGCGATGCGATTCTAACCTCGGCGCCCTTGCTTTCAAACGTATCGGCTGAACGTATCCAATCCGAGTTCAAACGCATGATGCCAGGGCATGCGTTCGGTCGGGTGTTGAGCAATTTTTACCCTGTGTTTTTCGCCGTTATTCCGGAACTAAAAGAGACCGACGGGGTGGATCAGCACAGCCAATACCATTGCTATGACGTACTTCAGCACATTTTAAAAAGTGTTGAGTTTGCACAGCCGGACGTTACCGTGCGCCTGGCGGCGTTACTACATGACGTTGGCAAGCCTTTTTGCTTTACACAGGATGAAGCAGGGAACGGGCATTTTTACGGTCATGCACGCATTGGCATGGAGATGGCGCACGGTATTTTGCAACGGTTGCGGTTCGATAAAAAGACGATTGACGAAGTATGTACGTTAATAAAATATCACGATACACCGATTCAACCAAGCGCGGCTGTTGTGAAACGATGGCTAAATCGATTGGGCGAGGAACAGTTTCGAAAACTGTTGCTTCTAAAACGTGCGGATTGCATGGCGCACGATCCAAGCCGTATGCAAACGCGTTTTGAGGAGCTGCGTGATATCGAGCAATGCGTGGAACGGGTGTTAGCTGAAAAAGCTTGTTTTTCCTTGCGCGATTTAGCGGTGAACGGTTCGGATTTGATAGTGATCGGTATTCCGAAGGGTAGGGCGATTGGTGAGGCGTTGGATTATTTATTGAATGAGGTTGTGGAACAGCGATTGGCGAACAGCAAACCCGAACTGACGGACGCTGTGATAAAAAGGCTTGATTATTTTACCAAAAACCGATAGAATACTATAGTACTAATGAGATAAGCAGAGGGGAACACTGAACGTGGCACAGTTTGCAAAAGAAATTGAAAAGCGCCGTACGTTTGCGATTATTTCGCATCCGGACGCCGGTAAAACCACTTTAACCGAGAAATTCCTGCTGTACGGTGGGGCGATTGCATCTGCCGGTATGGTCAAAGGTAAAAAGTCGATGAAGCACGCAGTTTCCGACTGGATGGAGATTGAAAAGCAAAGAGGTATTTCGGTAACCTCTTCTGTTTTGCAATTTGAATATGATGGGTATTGCATCAATATTTTGGACACGCCCGGACACCAGGATTTCTCTGAAGATACGTATCGCACATTGATGGCGGCCGACTCCGCGGTAATGGTGATAGATGCTTCCAAGGGCGTGGAAAAGCAAACCATTAAACTTTTTAAGGTTTGCATGTTGCGCGATATCCCCGTATTCACGTTCATCAACAAAATGGACCGTGAGGCGAAAGATCCGTATGATTTGATGGCGGATATCGAAAGCGTTCTCGGCATTCGCACCTATCCCATTAACTGGCCGATCGGTTCCGGCAAAGATTTCAAAGGCGTTTACGAGCGCGAGAAAGAGCGTGTGTTATCCTTTACGTACAACGGTATCGGTCACGAGGCGGACGAAAAGGTGACGGATATGGATGATCCTGCGTTGAAAGAGTTGCTGGGCGATACGCTGTACCAGACGTTAATGGATGACCGTGAATTGCTGGACGGAGCCGGCGGCGATTTTGATTTGGATGCGGTTCGTCATGGAAAACTCTCACCGGTGTTTTTCGGTTCGGCATTAACCAATTTCGGTGTGGAGCCTTTCCTGGAAAACTTTTTGAAAATGACGACGGCGCCGCTTCCACGCACCGCTTCAATCGGCGAGATTGATCCGTTTGACGATAGTTTTTCGGCCTTTGTGTTCAAAATTCAAGCAAACATGAACAAAGCGCACCGTGACCGTATTGCGTTCATGCGCATTTGCTCGGGTAAGTTTGAAAAGGGACAAGAGGTTTTCCACGTTCAAGGTGAGCGAAAAATCAAATTGTCGCAGCCCCAGCAGATGATGGCACAGGACCGCGAAATCGTGGAAGAAGCGTATGCCGGTGATATCATCGGCGTATTCGATCCCGGTATTTTTTCCATTGGTGATACGGTGTGTGCGTCTTCCAAAAAATTTGAATACGAGGGTATCCCCACGTTTGCCCCGGAGCATTTCCGCTTAGTGCGCCAAAAAGATACCATGAAACGAAAACAGTTTATTAAGGGCACGTCACAGATTGCGCAGGAGGGTGCCATCCAGATCTTCCAAGAACCGGGCGGCGGTATGGAAGAGGTGATTGTCGGCGTGGTCGGCACGCTGCAGTTTGACGTGTTGGAATATCGCTTGAACAACGAATACGGCGTAGATG
>JAZQIV010000034.1:0-10291 GCA_045541305.1 Acutalibacteraceae bacterium
GTAACATCCACATACGCAATACCGATGGCACCATAGCCTGTGACCGCCAGCGTGACGGCTTTCGGCACGCGATCGGGAGCGATGCGGAAGCTGATATCGTAGTGTGCATCGTTGCGAATGTACATGGATTTCATGATCTGGTGCACAACCTGTACATCTTCATCGTCATAGTGCAAAATGATCTTGGTTTTGGGAGCGGCCGTCACATCCGCCAAGAAGAAGTGGATATCCAACCGACCGATATCGCCGGGGGTGCACGTCTCCAATTCGGTACGGAGTCGGTCCACGGTTGTCTGCAATCTTTCCTGATACGCGAGTATCTGCGGCATGGGCAGGCCGGGGCGGCAGCGGTTCCACAGCTCCACGTCTAACGCGTTCATCTGTGCAATCTTTTTGCAGCAGACCGCCAGATCGGCACGGAAATGCTCTTTGTTGAGCGGTGCTTCGCCGGTGCGATACTCGTGCAGTGCAAACGCCAATCGACGCAGCGCGTGGGTGATGCGGAACAACAAGATGCGAACCAAACAAACGTCACGCAAGGTTTCGTTTGCAAACGGGGTGGTTTGCAGTTTATCCTCCAACAAGGCACACAGCATGTCCGCTTTCAGTTCACGGCGGATGATTACCTGCAACGGGCCTTTTTCAGTCGGCAACGGTAAGGGCGATTCCTCACACGCATGCTCGCCGACGGCACCTTCGGCGGCAACCAACAGCTCCGCCGCCTCACGCGAACCCGCGAACGGAATGGTTGCTTCAATCATGGTTTCGGTGCCGAGCGGCATGCCTTTTGCCCACACCGCAGCAGCATAGGCCATCATCGGCAGGTTGCGTTCGTTTTGCTTGGTGCTCAATTCCCAGGACGTGATAACCATGCCTTTGGGATTACCTTTGTTGGCATATCGCGTAATGCAATCCACGCTGAACAATGCTTCATAGCAGAACAAGATAGTTTCAAAACCGAGTTCCTCATAATGCGCGAGGATATCCTCACGCAGGCTGGTGTTGAAGTGTCCTTCCGGCACGCGGTTAAAGTGTATATAGTGCCACGATGCCAAAATGATATCACGCGGCAGCGATTCCAACACGCCGGGATAATGCTCCAGCATATCGTCATCCATAATCATCTGCTTGCCACAGGATTTTACCACGTCATACGAGTGCATCACACTCTTCACAAACGCGGCTTTCTCCCCCTCCGGCGCGCACAAGCTGCAGCGGGCAACCGTCCAGGATTCGTCGTACGAAATATTGGCATAGGGCGACGGAAACAGTTCCAGCACTTCCGAAATGTAATGGCGCAAAAAATCTTGCGTTTCTTTCAAGCTGGGACAAAACGAACTGTGTGCAGCGCTGTAACGCCCCGACACACCCTCGCGCGATTCCGACAGGTGCTGCAGCTCGGGGTGGCGCAAAAAGCGCTCGCAATGCCCCAGCGCTTCCAGCGAAGGAATCACCTGCAGGCCGATGGAATCGGCATAAGCCACGATTTTGCGGATTTCATCCGGCAAATAGCTTTCCTCATCGGTGCAATAGGGATACGTTTTGGTTTTGATGCGGTCTTCCAGGTACAAGAAGACGGCGTTCATGCCCGCTTCCTTGAGCGCATCGAAATACCGCAGAATGGTGGGTATTGTTTCTTTTTGGCGTGCCAGGTCCATCCACCCGGCACAAATTTCCGGCTTTTTCATGTTCTTCCCCCCTGCTGGATTACTCATCCTCAATATACCAAGATTTGCCTGAAAATACAACCGCTTTTCGGCTTTTTGTCAGATAATCTATGATTTTTCACACAAAAAACACATGCACAAAAAAAGCAGGAGAGAAACGACGGTTTCTCTCCTACAAAATTATTGATCGTGGCGTTTCTTTTTAACACAAATAACAGCAATCGTCACCGACAACAGCACTGCTGCCGCAGCGATACCAACATACAACCGAAGCCGACTGTTTGCACCGTGTTCATCGCCCTCAACGGGCTCTTTTTGCGGGATGACCGTGCCATTCGCGACGCCCTTTGCCGTTTCCAGCAGCGCTTCATAGGACACGCCGGCAGCGGTGTTGACTTCTTCCTTTTCATCCGAAAGCAGCGTGTCCCACGCCGCTTCGGCATCCAACAATTGCTGATAATTACGATCGGTCACCGCGGTGATGGCATTGCCTTTTTCATTGGTTAAATGCTTACCCACAAACTCGGTTGCCAGGCGGCTGTAAAACGGCTGCGGCTCCACCGTGCCATCGGATTGCCACACGCGCACATAATCCACTTCCATGCGGAATTCATCCACGGCGCCGAGCACGATCGGCATGTACTGTTCCTCAAGCGGCCAGAAAATGCCCGGTTCGGTGGAGCCCGTGCCGGTCGGCATGGGATCGGGGAAGCCGTCGGCAGAATAGGTTTTGACGTGAATCAGCTTGCCGTCGAGATAATATTCCAGCATGCCGGCGCTCCAGGCACAGCCGAACACGTGAAATTCACCGTCGCCGCCCACGGTATACCCGTTTTCATGATAGAATTTGGTGCCCTCCGATGCATGATGATCTTGATAACCGTTATCATTCCCCACCAGATCCAACACGTCATGCAAACAAATATGGAACTGGGCACCGCCTTTGTATTTGGTGCCTTTGTATTCCAGCCAATCCACCTCAACGCTGCGCTCGTTGTGCACGCCGGTGATGCTTGCCCACACGCTGTCTGTTGCCAGTGCCCACACGCCCGGATTGCGCACACCGTTTTTGAGCTTTTCCTCATTGTCCGACGTATACGGCAAGCGTACACGATATTCCAGATACCCGTGGTTAAAGCCAAAGCCGGAGGTTTTGCGGGCATCAATCGTGCACAAGCTCCACGCCCAGGCGCTTTTGTTGGCGGTTTTGATGGTGAGTACACCGTTGGCAACATCGTAATCCTCGTGCAGGTGTTGATCGGGTTCGCCCCACGGACGTGTGACGTACCAATGGTAACCTTCGTTGCCGGTGGCGTTCACGTCGATGGTATCCAACGACAAAAAGTCATCGTTGTACACCAACTTGCTATACCCGCGCTTAAGCGCGCCGGGCGGTGCGGTCAGCACCGTTTCCGACACGTGCAAGTGCTCGGTATAATCGTTGTTATCGGCGTTTTCCGGCGCGTCGCCGCCCACCGTGGCCGTAATCATGTAATCCCCCACCGACGGTGTCCAGGTGTTGGCAAAGATCACCACCGTGCTGTTTTGTGGCTTGAGCTCCACCGTTTGCGTGGTGAATACCTTTTCGGCGTTTGCCAGTAAATCCACCGTGATGAAGCCGCTGCTGGCATCCCCTTGATTGAGGATGGTTACCCGAAAGGTAAGCGGCGTGTCGGGGATCACCTGCGCATCGTGATCGGTGTCGTTGTCCCAGGCAATGTCGGTAATAATCAAATCTGAACCGTGAAAGGTAGCATCGCTTGTGCGCACAACGTGTGACGGTGTGTGCACATCCACCGGTGCCGCGGCAACCGGTAACGACGCCACGCACACGATGGCGAAGAGCACCAAAAATCGTAAATACACTTTGCTTGCGTGCATTCACCATACTCCTTTCCGAAAAAAGCGGTCGGCAACCTTAGTTACCGACCGCTTGATTGCGTTACGCTTTGGCTTTTCGTTTTTTGAACACAACCAACAGAATGACCAATGCGGCAATCAGCACCGCACCGACAGCGCCGAGCGTGATCCACAGCCAGGTGAGATCCGCCGCTGTATCGGTCGGTTCGTCCGTCGGCGGTGTATCGGTCGGCTCGTCCGTGCCGGGTTCTTCGACGCCAAACGCGAGCGCCGCTTCCAACATTTGGGTGAAGCTCATGCCGCTTTGCGCCGACACCAGCTTGTCGATGAGAGCGCGTTCAAAAGCGGTCAGCGCCTCCCATTCGGCTTTGGCGGTGGCGATCCAGCCGGCGTTGGTGGCATCCACCGTTTTGTACGGGGTGCCGTTTTCTTCGCAAGCATAGTACGGAATGAAGTTTTCCGCCTTGCTCTTGGCCGTATAGATCTCCTCGACCCACTTGAGGTAGCTGCCACCGATCAGTTTATCGATCTGCGCTTGCTGCTCTTCGGTGAAGCTCAAGAAGGTTTGCTCACCCTTGAGGATGGTTTCATAGTTATCGATGGTAACCTTGTTGAAGAGCTTGCCGTCCTTACCGGTCAGGTAGGTATCCGCAAAATCGGATACGGCCTTTTCTTCCTCGGTGACGGGATCCATCGTACCGTCCGCCTGCCAAACGCGGATGAAATCCACTTCCATCTTGAACTCAGCCTGAGCGCCGAGAATGATGTTGTTATACTGCGTATTGAGCGCTGCAAAGGTGCCGTCCTTAACCGGAACACCGGCATACTTGCTGCTGGCACCCGGTTTCGGGAGACCTTCATCGGAATAGGTAAACGTATTGATGAGGCGGCCATCAACGTACATTTCCACAATGTTGGTGTTCCACGCCCAGCTCAAGGTGTGCCAATCGCCCATGTCATCGGCGGTCGCACCGCTGATAACGTAGCCATCGGTGTAGTAGAACTCCTCACCGACCGACGCCCAGTAATCCTGCTTTTCATCGCCGTCGGTATCCTCGCGGTGATGCAACACCGTGTGGAAGCTACACTCTTTCTCCATCGTCTTGGGATTGCGATATTTGGTACCCTTGAACTCGATCCAGTCGGTTTCGATACCGACGGTGTTGTACTCGCCGGTGACATCCGCCCACATGGTTTGGGCATCAAACGCCCAGATACCGGGGTTACGCACTTCCTTATCCAGCCGATTCAGATCCTTGGAGGTGTACGGCAACCGCACACGCGCTTCCAGCAAGCCTTTGTTGTAAGTAAAGCCGGAGGTCTTACGCGTATCGGTGGTGGAAATACTGTGTGCCCACGCGCTCTTGATGGACTGCAGCGTCAGCACACCGTTCTCAATGTAGAAGTCCTGATCTTTACCGTAAACCTGATCGGATTCACCGTACTGACGGGTGACATACCAGTGGTAGCCTTCTGCGCCCGAAGCATTGACGTCGATGGTATCAATCGAGTTGAAATCGTCACTAAAGGTGAGCTTGTTAAAGCCATGCTTGAGTGCCTGCTCGGGTGCCGACAGCACATCGTCATACACACGCAGGTTGTAGGTCAGATCGTTGTTATCCTCGTTATTTTCCAGCACCTTCATGGAAGCATTCACGTGCGCGGTGAGCATGTGATCGCCCTTGGTGGCTGTCCAGGGAACCGTGCCCGTGACCGTAATCAATTCACCGGCGGCAAGTGCGCCGGTATGAGGAATCGACTGCACCTTTTTGGCATCCACCAAAATATCGATATCAAACGACTGGCTCGAACGCACCGCTTCGGTACCTTGGTTGACCACCACCACCGTGAAGGTGAGCGGGGTGCCGGGTTTGACCTGTGCGGTGGAATCGGGATCGTTATCCCAGAAGAAGTCGGTGACGATCAGATCGACATCCGAAACCGCTTCGGCGATAAAGATATTATCCAAACTGACAGCATACTTGGCTTCGGCTGCTTCGTTGACAAACACAACACGGTAATTGTCAACCGATTCGCCGGTGGCAAATTCGTATTTGTTGGCTGTCCAGGCGCTGTTGATAGCCGTTTTGTCGTCCAACACCAGCTTGTCGCCGTTGTAAATTTGCACTTTCAGGTTGTTTTTCGCGCCATATTCAAAGCAGCTGCTGGAAAGATACAGCTGATACCGCGCGTTGGGTTTAAGGCCGTTGACTGCCTGCTCAGCCTTGCCGCCGACCGGCAGGTTCAAAGCAGTGGTGTAATAGTGGCCTTTGCCCTCTACCTTTTCGGCACCGCCGGTCAAGCTCCAAGCGGTGGAAGCGGTATTGTTGAGCGTGATATCCTGCAGCAACGCATTCGTGCCGTTAACGGTTACCTTGCAGGTTGCTTTGACACCGTTGTTGGCGGTGACGGTGATGGTCGTTTCGCCCGCGCCGACAGCGGTAACAACCGCTGCCAAGCCGCTGCCGATCACACTCGCCTGACCGGGAATGACGTAAGCCACCTGCTCGTTGGAGGAGGTCCAGACAAGGCCGCTCAAATCGCTGACGGTCGGTGTGTTGTTGAGCTTCAAGGTTTGCGTACGGCCGGGAGCCAACGCTACCGTGCTGCGATCGAAGGTCAGTGCTTTCACCGGTGCATCCGGTTCGACCAAGCGGATTTCCACGTCATCCACCAACACGTTCTCTTCGTGTTGATTCTTGATGGCGAGAACGTAATCACTCATGTGGATCGCTTGCGGGTCTACCGTCCACAACGCTTCAAAGGTTACCCATTCATCCGGCGTCTTAGATCGGATATTCTCCCAACCGATCGCACGGAGTGATTCGGGCTCTGCAAATTTGCCGGGCCATGCATACAAATCCACGCCCTCGCCCTTGAAGCGCAGGGTGATTTTGTACGTGCGGCCGGGGATGATTTTATTTTCAAGGTTCTTGAACCAGTAACCGCTAACCTCTTCGCCCTTATCGTTATAAAACGGTTTGAGTTCCAAAACGTGGTTCATCGGGTCGGCGGGATCTTTGATAACGGTGGAGTAGGTTTTGTTCACAACCGGTGTCCATTCATCCGACAACACATCTTCAAAATCGCCGAACAGGATCTGGTTGGGATCCTGATCCGCAAACACCTCGTGCAACACCACGTTATCCAAGAACGCATAATCCTTTTTGCCGGCACCGGTGATCGTCAACGTGCAATCGCCGGTGATCGTGCCGGTGGTGAATTCGTATGTCCACAACGACCATTTTACGGTTTTGTTGGCCGCTTCGGCTTGCTGGTACACCGTAGTTTCGCCGTTTTTGAGCAAAATATCGGCATAGGTTTCGCCGGTCGGGGCGCTCCACCAGAACGACAGTTTGTACGTCGTGTTGGATTTCAAGCCGCTGATCACGTGTGAAACGGAAGAGCCCTTCGGCACTTTCACGGCGGTGGTATAATTGTAGCCGGCATCCTCCACCTTCACGCTTTCGCCGTTCAGGGTCCAGGAGGTGGTATCGTCTTCAAAGGTTGCATCCGCGATGAACGAACCGTGTTCGGATACGATCACCTGCGCAGTTGCCACCTTACCGTTGTTAGCGGTAGCGGTGATGGTCGCCGTACCGGTGCCGACCGCGTACACTTTGCCGGGCACAACGTAAGCGACGTCTTCGTTGGAGGAGATCCACACGAGCTCGCTCAAATCACAATCTTCGGGTGTGCTGAGGATCTTCAGGTCGCGGACCTTACCCGGTTTCATGTTCAAACGGGTATAGTCAAATTCAATCGCTTCCGCTGCCGGATCGGCGGGAAGCAGCCGCAGCTCCACGTTGTCAAGATACAGATCGCCCTGCGTGCGATTGCGCAACGCAAAGATGTATTTCACATCCTGATGGATCATGAAATCCGGAACGGTAAGGTCAAGAGAGAATTCCTGCCAAACGTTGGGGTCGGTTGCTTGGAATTCAAACCAACCGCCGGGAGTTACCTGGTTGGCGTTGGCATATACCGAAAGCGTTTCGCCCTTGAGCTTGAAAGAAAGCCGATACGTTCTGCCCGCTTTGAGTTCACGGTCGGTAAACAAGAAGTAACGGCCGCTTGCGGTGGGCTGCACCTTCAGCATGTGGTTGCTGGCGGTGTTTTCTTCGCGCAGGACTTGGAAATCTGCATCGCCTTTTACAACCGTGGACCAGTGCGACGACAGCGCTTCTTCAAAGTCGCCGCCAAACACCAAATTCGGATCGCCGCTGATCGGGTCGTCGGCACCGTACACCTTGTACAGCACAGCGTTATCCAAAAACACCACGTTTTTGGCAGCTGTTGCGGTGTTGGTGAACGTAATGGTGCAATCACCGGTAATGCTGCCGGTGGTAAAGCCTAATGTGTAATTAGTCCACGCCTGCGTTTTGCCGAGCATTTCTTCATACACCACGGTTTGACCGTTCGCAATCGTTACTTTGGTAACCGCCGTATTGTTCGGCAAATGCTGCCACACGTTCAGCTTGTATTCCGTGTTGGATTCCAAACCGATGAGCGGATAAGCAATGCTGCTTTCCACCGGCAGCTTCATGGCGGTGGTGTAGCCATAGCCGGCTTCTTCCACACGTTCGGCTGCACCGGTGATATGCCAGGCGCTGTTTGTGCTTTCGAAGGTTGCGTCCTTGATAATGGCTTCGTGGCGTTTCACAACCACTTCGATGGAAGCAGTTTTACCGTTGGCGGCGGTGGCGGTCACGACTGCCGTTCCGGCGCCTACTGCCGTTACCTTGCCCGGAACAGTATAGGCAACCGCTTCATTGGATGATGTCCACTTCATGCCGCTGAAATCGCTGTCTGCCGGCACGGAGGTGAGATTGAGCGAAGCAGTTTCGCCGGGGCTCAACGTAACACGGCCAAAGTCAAAGTTCAAAGATTCCACGGGTGCATCCGCCGGCAACAATTGCAGCTTGACGTCGTCCAGGTAAGACACACCATTGGTAACTTGGTTGCGCAATGCGAAAACGTAGTTGGTGCTTCCGTGGATGAGATAATCCGGAATGGTAAGGTTCAGTATAAAGGTTTCCCATTTTTCGGGATTAGCGGGCGTAAAGGTGTGCCAACCACCCGGAATCGCCTGACCGCCCACAACGTAAACCGAGATGGCATCGCCCTTGGCTTTAAAGGAGAACGCATAGGTTCTGCCGGCTTCGAGTTCACGCTCGGTGAAGTTGAAATACCGACCGCTGACCGGCAAAATTTTTAAAGCGTGGTTGCGGATATCCGCCGTATCTTCCACAATTTCAAAATTGCTGTCCTCCGTAACCACCTGTTTCCAGTGCGAAGAAAGCGCTTCCTTGCCGTCCTCAAAATCCGATTCAAACACAACAGTGGGATCGGCAACCTTTTCGGGTGCTAAATGGACGGTGGTGGAATCGGTGAGTTCAAAAGAGGAGGTCACGGTTACTTCGACCGTGCCGGAATCCGCAAGCGCGGTTAACAAACCGGTTTCGGGATCGATAGTGGCTTTCGTGGGGTCGCTGACCGACCAAGCAACCTCGCCCGCCGTGCCATTGGACGGTTCGGTAACAAAGCTGAATTGTTTGGTGGAGCCTTTGCGAACCGTGGGTTCTTCGGGTTTGACCGTGATGGCGGTTGCCGGAGAACTGATCAGTTCGATTTTAATATCGTCGATCCACACATAATTGGTGCTGGTGGTACCGCGATCAAAAAACAGCGAATACGTATGAATCAACGTCGGTGCGGCACCCGTTGTGATGGTGCCTTCCGCTGTCTGCCAACCCGTTTGATTCGCAACACTGGAAACGGTGGTAGCATTGTTCTGGTCTTTGAGCGTAATGTTGTGAGCGTTAACGATCGAAATACGGTACGTGCCGGTGCCTGCGCCCTCGTTTTTATAACGGAAGGACAGCCGATACGTGCTGTACGGTTGCCATGCCGTGAAGTTATAAATTCGGGTGGGAACACGCATATTGGTGGGAACGCGAAGCGCGTGGTTACCCTCGGCCTCTTGCGTGATATAGTTGTTGAGAGTATGCGACGTGCTGTGCTGCAGCGTCTGACCGTTTTCAAAGTCGTAATACACGGGAGTTTGCTCATATGCCCACTTCACGGCAGCGGTAGCGGTGTTGACGCCATCGGTCACGGTGATGGTGGGTTGGACGTGCGCAAACGACCAGTTACCGGTCATGTTCCAATTGCTCATGGAACCGGAAGTCGTTGCCGCAACAGTCTTGACGGTGGAACCATCCATGGTAACGGCCGCAAAGCGGCTGCCGGAATACGGATTATTGACCGTTGCAAAACGAACCGCCTGATTATCCGCGATCGACCATTGCAAATTCGCCGCGTTGATGGTGTACCCCTCCGCAGCTTTCAACTGGCTTAAAATATCGTACTCGTTTTCGTATACAGCGGGCACGGTGACAACACCGCCCTCAAAATAAAGGACGGGATCCTCTGCCATTGCGGGCAATACCAGACCGGAGATGGTGCAGGAAACCAGCAACGCGGCAGCCAGCAGATAGGCAACGGTACGTTTCAAGGTGGCTCTCATGTGTATTTCTCCTCTCACAACGCAGGGGTTGTGCACGCGTGGTGCAAAAACCCAATTTACGTAGCAATTATAACAAGAACACTGCACGGTTTTCAATAAATCTTGACAGAAATGCTAAATACCACAGAAAGTTGACAGATTCTCCATGGTTTTAGGAAAAACATGGAGAATTGCGTGTTTTTGCGGCATGCACAATACACATATTGGGCAAAAAAGCGGCGGTCGGTAACGTGTT
>JAZQIV010000035.1:0-15698 GCA_045541305.1 Acutalibacteraceae bacterium
CTATCCGTAAAAGAGCCGCTCACCCTCGGTGAGCGGCTCTTGTTTTATAAACGGAACGGATAAATCCGTTCCCTACAACCACGCCTCGTAGGGCGCGGATTTATCCGCGCTGCAACAACATGTGACCCTACCTTGTAGAGAACGCCCCATTCACTCCACCCCAAGCAATCCCTCGGCCGTCAAACGCGTACCAACGCAAAAGCCCTCACAAAACGCTTGTTCTTGGCACAACAAGCCATATTCTTCCGCACAATCACGGTACTTTTCAAACACGATTTTCCCCTCATCGGTCAACAGCTTCTCCAAATTCTCTGCGTTACGCATCAACAAAGATTCCAGGTGCCGCAATTCCTCCCTTTCACTCTCCGCCATGTGCATCGATCCCAGTTTTCCACCCAACAAATTTCCAATCATTTCTGCTCTCCTCTTGGCACCACGGTGGTGCCACCTTTTTTCTTTACAATACCACCTCTTAATATAACTTTCAAGTCTATATTTTCTTTGCTTTAAAAGTTCAGCAAAAGGCCCAAGGTGGGCCCTTGATTTTTGTGAGTATTTTCCATACAATGATATCAAAGTGGGACCAAGGTGGTGTTAAGCATGACAGATAAAGTGGAAGTCAAATTGCGCGTTTCACAAGAAGTGAAAAACCAACTTCAAACAATTGCCGAAAAAGAAAAACGTAGCGTCAACAATCTGCTGGAAGTCATCATTGACGAGTATTTGCAAAGCAAAAAAGAGGGCTGACCGTGCCGCTGCCACAACGAAAATCCCCGCGGTTGCGAGAGTACGATTACAGCAACAGCGGATATTATTTTATAACCATCTGCACACAGAATAGGCAATGCTTTCTCTCGTCAATCGTAGGGGAGGGGTCTCCCCTCCCGCATTTATCAAAATATGGTACTATCGCAGATTTTTGGATTCGCAAAATCCCCCAGCAATACCCGATGTTTTCGGTGGACCGTTACGTGATTATGCCAAATCATATCCATCTTTTACTGATTGCAAACGGGAGGGGTGACCCCTCCCCTACAGTAGGCATGGTGATTGGGTGGTTAAAATTCCATATCACGAAAGACATCAACCGATTGCGAGGCACGGTGGGTAACAAGGCGTTTCAACGCTCTTTTCACGACCATATCATCCGAAACCAAAAAAACTATGACGCCATATCTCGGTATATCGAAAACAACGCCCTTGCGTGGCAAAATGATTGTTTTTTCTCTTCCACATAAAAGAACCTCGTTATAACACAATTTGTAACGAGGTTCTTTGTTTATTCCGCAATGTTGGCATACGTGAACCCAACCACCCGTTGCAGGTCGGCGGGCACCACTTCCACCTGATATCCGATCTTACCGGCGCTCACGCAAATGGTGGGCTGTTCCGCCGCCGTTTCGTGCACCACCGTGCGAAACGGCTTTTTCATGCCCACGGGCGAGCACCCACCGTGTATGTAACCGGTGAGCGGTAACAGCTCTTTGGATTTTATCATTTCGATGGCCTTTTCCCCCACCGCCAGCGCCGCTTTTTTGAGATTGAGTTCCCGGTGACACGGAATGACAAACACATAGTGCGTGCCGGATTTTGCCACCGTTACCAACGTTTTGAACACCCGCTCCTGCGGTTGTCCCAGTACGGCTGCCACCTCAATACCGCTCACCGCATCGGTATCGGCATAAAAATGTGCCGTGTACGAAACCTTCGCTTGATCCAGCAAGCGCATCACGTTGGTTTTGTTGTCGTTCTTTTTCATGCTATCCCTCTTTTTTTACGAAAGCCACGCGGCAAGCTTTTCGAACCATTCCACAACCTTGAACCGCACCGCAAACCGATGCGAAGCTGTCACGATCTCGCACGCGCCCGACGGCATCACGTCGGAAAGCGATTCTTTTTCGGTCGCCGCCGATACACAAAGCGGCGGGTACATCACGCACCACCAGTTGCGCCCGGCCCCCTCGCCAATCGTAAACCGCACCGTGTGGTACCGCCCTGCCGGAAACGTCACATCACCGTATTCCCGCGTCATGAATACCATATCGGTCAGTTCCGCTGTGACGGGATAGGTATACCCGCTCGCCGTCACCTGTGCCTGCGCCGTTTCCGTGAGCATCGGCAACGCTTCACGCAAGCGCTCTTCCGCTTGTGTGCGGGTGGTCACGCCATCCAGCAAGCCGGCACCTGCGGCGGTCACCGCATCCCGCACCTTTAGCTTCAGCGCCTGATCCTCCGCGCTGTCGGAATGTGCCAGAATATGCAGCCGCACCACGTTCTCACGCACACCCTCGCACCGTCCCGCAAACGCACACACCGACACCGTGAGTCCTAAAATCGCCACACCGCACAACGCGCTCAACCATCGTTTCATAAAAATCCGCCCTTTGCTTATGTTTGTTGCCATAAGCATGGGCGGATTTTTTACGGTTTAATCAACGGAGGGTCCGCCGCACGGACGGCACACCCGCACCTGCGCGTACAACGGCGCCAATGCCGCGGCGCAATCCTCGGCCGCCTTGCGTTCGGTAAACCAACCGAACACCGCTGTGCCGCTGCCGCTCATGCACGCAGCCATCGCCCCGTGCTCTTCCAGCAACGCTTTGGCTTTCAAGCAGTCGGGCAAGGCAAGCGCTTTTTCGAACGTGTTGCCAACGGCGGCCGCCATCGCCGCTACATCGCCGTTTTGCAGCGCTTCACAAAACGCCTGTGCCGACGGGTGCTCCCCCGCTTTTGCCGTGTCCACCCACCCATACGCTTCCGGCGTGGACACCCCGCCTTCGGGCTTGACGATCACAAAACATCCCGTATCCAACGGTTTGAGCGGTGTCAGCTGCTCGCCCGTTCCGGTTGCAAACGCCGTGCCGCCCATCACACAAAACGGGACATCGGCGCCCACCTTGTTGGCAAGCGCGCGCAGCTCCTCCTGCGATAACCCTGCTCCTGTCAGGTAATTCAGCGCCACAAGCGTGCCCGCAGCATCCGCGCTGCCGCCCGCCAGCCCCGCCTGTGCGGGAATATGCTTTTCCACCGCAATGCGGTATGCGGCGCGCTCGCCGATATGTTCCGCAAACAGCAGTGCCGCACGGTAAGCCGTGTTGGAGGCGTCCTGCGGTACATCCCCATCACACGTAAAGCACATGGTATCGGCATAATCCACCGTGATGCGGTCGTACCAATCCACCGATTGGAACACCGTTTGCAGCACGTGGTATCCATCCTCCCGCTGCCCGACCACATCCAACACCAGATTGATCTTGGCGGGGGCCTTCACACAAACACTCATAACAGTCCTCTGTCCTGCAAGAAGCAGCGTATGCGGCGCATCGCCTCGGTGATATGATCGATGGAATAGCAATACGAAATCCGCACAAAGCCTTCGCCGCAACCACCAAACGCCGTTCCCGGCACCACCGCCACGTGTTTTTCCATCAGCAGCTGCGTGCAGAATTCCTCCGAGGTCAACCCCGTTTTTTGAATGGAGGGGAACACGTAAAACGCGCCCTCGGGATCAAAGCAGCGCAAACCCATCTTGTTCAGTTCGCCCACAATATACCGCCGTCTGGCATCGTAATCGGCGCGCATGGCGGCAACGTCCTCATCGCCGTTTTCCATCGCTTCGATCGCCGCGTATTGCGACACCGTGGGCGCACACATCAAGGCATATTGATGCACCTTGAGCATTTGCTTCATCACGGGAGCGGGCGCACAAACGTAACCCAGCCGCCAGCCGGTCATGGCAAACGACTTGGAAAAACCGCTCACGTAGATCGTGCGTTCCTGCATGCCGGGCAACGAAGCGATGCTCACGTGCTCCTTGTCACCGTAAGTCAGATCGGCATAGATCTCATCCGAGAGCACCAAAATATTGGTGCCACGCAGCACTTCGGCAATGGCCTCCAGATGCTCGCGGCGCATCACAGCGCCCGTCGGATTGCTCGGGAACGGCAACACCAGCGCCTTGGTTTTGGGGGTGATCGCCGCTTTAAGTTCTTCTGCCGTTAAGCGGAATCCGTTTTCGGCACGCGTCACGATCGGCACCGGCACACCGCCCGCCATCGCGGTAAGCGGCTTGTAGCACACGAAGCTCGGTTCGGGAATCAGCACCTCGTCCCCCGCCGCGATCAACGTGCGCAGGCACAGGTCAATGCCTTCGCTGCCGCCAACGGTCACGAGCACCTCAGTTGTCGGATCGTAGGTAACATCCGCATGCCGCTGCACATACCCCGCAATCGCCTCACGCAACCGCGGCATACCCGCATTGGACGTGTACCACGTTTTGCCTTTTTCCAGCGAAGTAATACCCTTTTCACGAATATGAAACGGCGTGGAAAAATCCGGTTCCCCAATGGAAAGGGAAATCACGTCTTCCATGTCGTTGGCAATATCAAAGAACCGACGAATACCGGACGGCGGCAGTGCCGTGATCATCGGATTTAATAACGACTCGTAATTCATAGGATCAAATATATCCTCTCTCGTCTTGATTTTCACCCAAAAACATCACGTTGCTCTCCTTATACCGACGCAGCACAAAATGGGTGGCGGTGGAAATGACCGATTCCAGCGGTGCCAAACGCTTTGCCACAAACGCGGCAATTTCCTGAAAACTGCGGCCCGTCACACGCACCGACAGGTCGTACCCGCCGGACATGAGGTACACACTTTCCACCTCTTCAAACGCCATGATCTGTTCGGCAATGCCTTCAAATCCCACGTCACGGCGCGGGGTAACCTTGAGCTCAATAATGGCGGTCACGCAGTTGCGGTCGGTTTTATCCCAGTCCACCACCGCTTTGTAGGCACGGATAGCACCCTCTTTTTCCAGCTTCGCGATCTGGGCACGCACCTCATCCTCCGATATATTCAGCATGGTTGCCAGTTGTTCGTCCGTCAAGCGGGCGTTGGAATCCAACAATTTGAGCAATTTATCCATGTTTATGACCCCCGAAAATACATAGTTTTCTTCATTGTACCACATTTTTGACGATATGCAAATAAAATGTTTGCTTTTGGGTGGAAAAAGGTGTATGATGAGAGCGCAAAGAACGCTCTTCACAGAGGGGGATGTTGTATGAAATGGAAAGCGGTCCAGCGTTGGACGGTCGACCTTGTGTACATCGCGCTCGGCGCCGCCATCTATGCGCTGGGATATACGCTGTTCATCCGTTATAATTCGCTGACACCCGGCGGCATCAACGGTATCGCTACCCAAATCAGCGTGCTTACGGATCTCCCCCCCGGTATGTTATCCCTTTGCATCAGTATCCCGCTGCTCATTGTCGGCTTTTGGCAATTGGGCACGCATTTCTTCATCACCACCACCATTTCCACCGTGCTGTCCTCTGTTTTCATGGATCTGTTCGGTGAGCTGCTCAGCGGTTACGCGTACGAAGGCGAAATGCTCATCGTCGCGCTGTTCGGCGGCGCGCTTTCGGGCATCGGCATCGCCATGCCGATCCTGCGCGGCGCTTCGGCGGGCGGTAACGATATCATCGCCCAAATCATCAATCGCCATTGGCCGAATATCCCCATCGGCAAATTTCTTTTCGGCTTCAACATGGTGGTGTTCGTGTCAGCGGCGTTTGTGTACCGCAACATCGAAAGTACCCTGTGCTCAGCGGTTGTGTCGTTCGTTTCATCGTATGTGGTGGATGCCGTGTTGCTCGGTGTCGACAGCGGCAAGTCCCTCATGATCGTCACCGCCAAGCCGTATGAACTGGCGAAGCTCATTCACGATGCCACCAACCGCGGTGCCACCGTCATTCCCGCGTACGGCACCCACCATCACGAGGAACGTTCCATCTTGATGTGCGTGGCGCGGCGGCGCGATATTGCCAAGATCCGCCGTATTCTTCACAAAGAGGACCCCTCTGCTTTCGTCATCGTGCAGGATGCGGGCGAAATTTTCGGTAAAAACTTCAAAGCCATTTAACAAAAGGAGAAACAAACTATGCGTGCAGTCATTACAGTTATCGGAAAAGATATGGTGGGCATTCTCGCCAAAGTCTCCGCCATTTGCGCGGAGCACGAGGTAAACGTCCTGGAGGTCACTCAGTCGATCCTGCAGGATATGTTCGCCATGATCATGATGGTGGACATCGAAAAAAGCAACGTGCCGTTCGGCCAATTTGCCGACGAGCTCACCGCACTGGGCGAAGCACTGGGCCTGTCCATCCACACCATGCATGAAGATATCTTCAATTCCATGCATCAGATATAAGGAGTTGTCCCGATGTTAAATGCTCGTGATATTTTAGAAACCATCACCATGATCCAGGAAGAGAATCTCGATATCCGCACCATCACCATGGGAATCTCGCTTTTGGATTGTTGCGATAGCGATATCGACGTGGTATGCCGCCGCATTTACGAAAAAATCACCACCCGCGCCGCGCACTTGGTCGAGGTAGGTGAGCAGATTGAAAAAGAGTATGGCATCCCGATCATCAACAAACGCATTTCGGTCACCCCGATTGCGATCATCCTCGCCGCGTGCGAGAAAAAAGAGCCTATCAAAATCGCCAAAACGCTGGAAAAAGCCGCCCTCACCTGCGGTGTCAACTTCATCGGTGGGTATTCGGCGCTGGTTCACAAAGGCTTTGCCGCCGGTGACCGCGAGCTCATCGAAAGCATCCCCGAAGCGCTTGCCTGCACCGATCACGTGTGTGCTTCGGTCAACATCGGTTCCACCAAATCCGGGATCAACATGGATGCCGTTGCCGAAATGGGGCGCATCGTGCGCCGCAGCGCCGAGCTCACGGCGGACCGCGATTGCATCGGTCCCGCCAAGCTGGTCGTGTTCTGCAACGCGCCCGAGGATAACCCCTTCATGGCGGGCGCTTTTCACGGTGTGGGTGAGCCCGATTGTGTCATCAACGTCGGCGTTTCCGGCCCCGGTGTGGTGCGTGCCGCTCTCGCCAAAGCGGGCGATTGCGATTTAACCGCCGTTGCCGATCTCATTAAACGCACCGCGTTCAAGATCACCCGCATGGGTCAGCTGGTTGCCAAAGAAGCCTCCCGCCGTCTCGGTGTGCCGTTCGGCATCGTGGATTTGTCCTTGGCTCCCACCCCCGCTGTTGGGGATTCCGTGGCGTACATTCTGGAAGAAATGGGCCTTGAGTGTTGCGGCGCTCACGGCACCACCGCCGCGCTTGCTCTGCTTAACGACGCTGTCAAAAAGGGCGGCGTCATGGCATCGTCGCACGTGGGCGGCTTGTCGGGCGCATTCATCCCCGTCACCGAAGATGCGGGCATGATCCACGCCGCCCGCACGGGTTGTCTGCGCATCGAAAAGCTGGAAGCTATGACCGCCGTTTGCTCGGTTGGTTTGGATATGATCAACATCCCCGGCGATACCCCGGCGGTGATCATTTCCGCCATCATCGCGGATGAAGCGGCCATCGGTATGATCAACAACAAAGCCACCGCCGTGCGCGTAATTCCAGCCATCGGCAAACAGGTCGGTGAGGAGTTGTCCTTCGGCGGATTGCTCGGCAGCGGCCCCGTTATGCCGGTCAATACCGCCTCCCCCGCGCGTCTCATTCACCGCGGCGGCCGCATTCCGGCTCCGCTGCAAGCCCTGCGCAATTAACGGATTTTAAAAAGGGATGACAAACGTCATCCCTTTTTCATTTCCCTCTTGCCGAACACTTGTTTTTCTTGTATACTGTATGTATCATGTGAAAAAAGAGGGATGTCTGTGTTTTCCAAAATTCACAGCTTAGGGTTGCTCGGCATCGACGGGTATCCCGTTGAAGTCGAAGCCGATATTTCACAAGGCCTGCCGGGGTTCGACGTGGTGGGCATGCCGGGCACCGCGGTCAAGGAATCGCGCGACCGTGTGCGCGCCGCCATGAAAAATTGCGGGTTTTCGTTTCCCGTCAGCCATATCACCGTCAATTTAGCCCCTGCGGACATCAAAAAAGAGGGCGCGGTGTACGATCTGCCGTTGCTGTTGTCGCTGTTGCGCGCAGGCGGTCAGTTATCGCTGCCGCTGGACGGCATGGCGTTCATCGGGGAGCTGTCCCTCACCGGCGATATTCGCCCCGTACACGGCGTGCTGCCGATGGTGCTTGCCGCCCGCAAGGCGGGGCTGCACACCGTGTTCATCCCGCAAGCCAACGCGGCGGAAGGTGCGGTGGTGGATGGCATCACGGTGTACGCTGTCGAGCATATCAAGCCGTTGCTGGCGCATCTCACGGGCGAAAAGCCGCTCACTCCGCTTGTGCAAACCGATTTTCGTCCGCATACAGATGCCACCGCTCCCGATTTTTCGGAAGTCATGGGCCAGGCCGTTCCGCGCCGCGCCATGGAGATCGCAGCGGCTGGAAATCATAACATTTTGATGGTGGGGCCGCCCGGCTCCGGCAAAAGCATGCTTGCTAAGCGACTGCCGTCCATCCTGCCGGATATGACGCGTGAAGAAGCGCTGGAATCCACTTCGGTGCACTCCATTGTGGGCGAGCTGCCTGCCGACGTGGGCTTGTTATCCTCCCGCCCGTTCCGCGCACCGCACCACACCGTGTCACCTGTCGGCCTGACAGGCGGCGGCGCCGTACCGCGTCCCGGCGAAGTATCACTTTCGCACAACGGTGTGCTGTTTTTGGATGAGCTGCCGGAATTCACCCGCCAGGCAATGGAGGGGCTCCGCCAACCGCTCGAAGATCACACCGTCACCATTTCGCGCGCCAGCGGATCGCTCACCTATCCGTGCTCGTTCATGCTGGTGGCCGCAATGAACCCGTGCCCGTGCGGGTATTACGGGCATCCCACGCGGGAATGCACCTGCTCACCGCAAAACGTCAAGCGGTATTTATCCCGCATTTCGGGACCGTTGTTGGATCGGTTTGATCTGCACGTGGAGGTGCCGCCGGTCGGTTACACCGATCTGAACGCCAAAACAAAAGCGGAGGATTCCGCTTCCATCCGCGCCCGTGTCAACGCGGCGCGCCGTGTGCAGGCAGAACGGTATGCCGGCACACGTGTGCGCACCAATTCACAGCTCACGCCCGCCCTGCTTCGCCGCCATTGTGCGTTATCGGACGATGCGCAGGCACTCATGCAAAGTGCGTTTGATCGGTTGGGGCTTTCCGCCCGCGCGTACGATCGCCTCCTCAAGGTTGCACGCACCATTGCCGATCTGGATGGTAGCGAGGTGCTGCGCATCGATCATTTGTCCGAAGCCATCCAATACCGCAGTCTGGACCGAAAATACTGGCATCCCCGTTGATTCATTTCGATTGGTTTGTACGACGTGTCCATTGTGAGGGGTGGCAATACGCCACCCCGTAACTTTTAACGTTTGCCTCGCCTTCACGGCAAAATTCGTTTGCAAGAGGGTGGCAATACGCCACCCCATAACGCAAAGTTTCTGCCGCGCATCAAGGCCCCCTTGCCTAAAGGGGGCTGTCATGCGTACGCGTGACTGGGGGATACATTCCCCACATCTCACATAAATGTTCTATCAATAAAAAAGCGACGGAATTGCTTCCGTCGCTTTTTTATTGATCCGTCAATCCCAATATATAATCCGTTGTCACCTGGTAAAACCGTGCAAGAAGTATCAATTTCTCACCATTGATATCGGCACGACCGTTTTCAATCTTACTGTATTGTTGTTGAGTAGTTTTAATTATCCGTGCAATCTCGGCTTGTGTTAAATCACGCGATTCTCGCAATTCTCGAATATTGTACATTGTCACCCCTCCGTTATCATTAACAGTATACCTCACAACTAAAAGGTGTATTTACTTTTACGCCTATTAGGTGTAAAATATTTTGTAATACAACTTTTAGATGTAAAAAGGAGCGCTGTTTATGAAAACAGAACAAGAAGAAAATGCGTTAGAAACATTATCCCATAACATTCAATACCTTCGCACACAATATGGCTTTTCAAAAAAAGAGATGGCTGGTTTGTTAGGAATTGGCATCTGTAGTTTGAACAAATTAGAAAAAGGAGAATTACCGCCGCGGTTGGGTGTAGAGATTCTGTTCAACATTCAGCATTATTTTGGGGTTGCACCGCAAAAGCTGTTCACCGAACAACTGGGAAAATAAAAAAAGCGACGGAATAACTTCCGTCGCTTTTTGATTGGTTATGTTACGCCCCGATCACACCAACGGCGACCAACACGATCAGCAAAATGCCGAGCGCAATGCGGTACCAGCCGAACGGTTTGAAATCGTGCTTTTTGATGAAATCCATCAACAACCGGATCACCAACACCGATATAAGAAACGATACCACGAATCCCACGGCAAGGCAGATCCATTCGGTGGCGGTGAACACGGATAATGCGCCGTCCATCGCCGCTTTGAGCAATTTCAGCGCACTGGCGCCGAACATGACGGGAATTGCCATGAAAAACGAAAATTCCGCCGCCACCGTGCGCGAAGCACCCAGCGCTGTCGCACCCAAAATGGTAGAACCGGAACGCGAGGTGCCGGGAATCAGCGCCAGCATCTGAAATGCACCGATCCCGAGCGCCAGCTTGGGGCTGATCTCCGACAGCTCGTTCACCTTGGCTTTGCGCACCATGCATTCCATCACGATAAACGCAATGCCGTACACGATCAGCGCCGCCGCAATGATGTACAAAAACACGCCTTTGTGTTCCGCTTCCATGGCATCCAGCCAATCGTCAATCAACAGGCCGGCCACCGCCGCGGGGATGCTGGCGATCAACACCTTACCCCACAACGTCCAGGTGCCTTTCTTTTGCTCCTCGGTCTTTTTGGGTGAGAACGGGTTGAGCTTGTGGAAATACAACACCAGCACCGCCAAAATCGAGCCGAGCTGAATCAGCACGGAAAACAGATCAAAAAACGCATCGGATAACACAAACGGGACAAATTCTTCGACAATGATCAAATGTCCGGTACTGCTGATCGGCAACCATTCTGTAATGCCCTGCACGATCCCCTGCAGCACCGCTTTCAGAATTTCAAAAGCCGCCATATTGCGTTCTCCTTACAGATCGATCTCGCCCAGCAGATCGCGGAGCAAAATGACCTCATCGGGCGTGAGCGTCACACCTTTGCCCATTTTGGAACGCTCGGGCGCCCAATCACGGATATCGTATTTCGGATCGCGATCGTTCCAGCTGATCAGATTGATCTCCTTGCGCCAACCCGTGGGCGATTCCGACAATACACCCAGTTCTTTCACAATATCATACTTCAGTTCTGCCATGTCGTTTACTCCTTTACCTGTTGAAATACGGTATTCCCCAAACAGTCGATACCGACCGTCAGCGGAAAATCCCGAAAAGTCAGCCGCTTCACGGCTTCACAACCCAGATCCTCAAACGCGATGACGTCACACGTCGTCACGTGTTGTGCGGCAAGCGCACCGGCGCCGCCCAGCGCACACAAGTATACCGCTTTGTTGCGCACGATCGCCTCGATCACGCCTTTCGACCGTTCGCCTTTACCGATCGTAGCGCACACACCGGCATCGTAAAGGCGCGGTGTGAACGGATCCATGCGGCAGGACGTGGTCGGCCCGCACGAGCCGATCGCCATGTTTGCGGGCGCCGGCGTGGCACCCGAATAAAAGATCACCGCATCCTGCGGCGAAAACGGGAGCGGTTTCCCCTCATCCAGCAACGCCATGATGCGCTTGTGCGCGGCATCGCGCGCGGTGTACACGGTGCCGGATAAACAAATCCGATCCCCAGCACGCAACGTGGAAGCACAGCCCCGCAATTCCTCAACTGTGACATGCTGCATCAGAACAACCATCTCTCCATCGGTTTATCCGCAGCACGCGGCTCCTCGGTGATCACCAACGGTTCTTCGGTGATGGGCGCCGCCGCAACCGATTCCTCCGTTGATTCCGCCTCTTCGGCCGCGGGCAACAGCGCCGTTACCTGACGGCAGAACTCCTCACCGACCTCGCGCAGCTGCGTAAACGCCGCTTCGGTTTTTTCGATGCGGTTTTGCAGCACGGCTTTTTCCTCCCACAACGCGGAGATCGCCTGGTGCGATTGCTCCAGCTGTTCGGTCAGCTCCGCGTCGCGTGCGTTTGCCGCGTCCGAAGCGCCCTGCACTTCCGCGAGCTTCGCCGCCGTTTCGCTCAGCTGTGCCGACAATGCGGCCACCTGTTCGCTCAGCTGTGCCACTTCACCGGTCAGCCGCTCGTTTTCTTCCACGGCCGCCTGCTGCACCTTGGCATCGGCAAGCTGCGCTTGCAGCTCGGCAATCTGTGCCGCAAACGCTTCGGCTTCTTTGGTTTTTTCGCTCATCAATTCATCGATATACGCGAGCACGTCCTCTTTGCGAAAGCCGCGCATCGCGGTTTTGAACATTCCGTTTTCCGCCATCGGTACACTCCCTTTCGGCAGGTTTGTCATATTGAATTTTATTGTAACATGTCCCACACAAAAACGCAAGATTTCTTTTCGATTCGTCTGTTCGACGTATTCATTGTAGGGGGTGCCAATACGACACCCCGTAACTTTTACCCTTTGCCTCGCCTCCACAACAAAAAGAAATCGAGTACCCCCGCAACTGCCCACCTTCACCTAAAACAAAAAACGGCATCGGCTGCCTGTGCAGTCGATGCCGCTTTTACCGTTTGGATCAGTTTTTCTTGTTCTGCTGATTTTGCTGGTTTTGTTTGTTCTGCTGATTCTGTTGGTTCTGCTTGTTCTGCTGATTTTGCTTGTTTTGCTGGTTCTGTTTGTTCTGTTCGTTGTTCATACGATCGTACCCTCCTATCATGGTGCCTTGTGCACCATCGATAGTATGTCCGCGCCGCACACGGATTATGCAACCGGGTACTTTTTCATAAACGCTTCCAGCAGCCGCTTGTGCGATTCAAATTCCGCGCGGTCTTTTTCGGAAACCTTTTCGGAAGTCGCACGCACGCCCCAATACAGCTCTTTCTCCACCAGCGGGCCGTACGTCGCATGCGTCATCGCGGCGTTGGAAAAGGCGCTGCTGCCTTTCCAGTTCCAATACGTGCTGTCTTGGCTCAAGCCTGCATCCGCCGCATCCAGCTTGGTGAAAAACTTTTCACCGTCGCGCATGGCAGGGGCTAACGACTCCTCATAATACTTCGGTGTGAATGCAAACAGCAGCACATCCCGCGCCACAATGTGACCCAGCACCGATTGCTTGGCGGTTTGCGCCGTGGCACCGTTTTCATCGGCAATGTTCAGCGGCTGCAGGGTAACTTTTACCTTGCCGTCCCCGTTGAGATCCTCGCCAAGCGCTGTTAATTCCGCTTCCAAAAAATCCACCGCCGATTGCGAAATCGGCTCCTTCATCACCATGCAGATCAAATAATCCGGCCGCACGCGCGTGACGGCCTGCACCGTCAAAATCGTGCCGATGATGACGGCTGCCGCAACACCCAGCGTTACCCATTTGTAGTGATACCAAAAATTTTGCAATTTACCCTTGGGCGTGGATGGTGGCGGCGGTGGCGGTGTGTAAATAAGCTCCTCCGGTTTCACCCCAACTAAGTAGCGTTCTCGCGCCATGTTGTCTTACCTCCTTAGTTCGGACTGCTCTCATTTTACCATAAGCTTTGCATCTTGTAAAGAGAAGATCCGCACGGCCTGTGTTCAAGCCGTGCGGATCGTTACGTTGCGTATCGGATCAACGGTTATCCACTTTGATCTCGCCGCGCACTATGACCAGAACGATGTTAAACGCGTCGTCCACCACCAGCAAATCGGCCGATTTGCCCACTTGGATGGAGCCGGTTTCCTCGTCCACGCGTATGGCACGCGCAGGGTTGATCGTCGCGGACTTGATCGCTTGTTTTTTGGGAATCCCAAACCGAATCACGTTCCGCAATTCCTCGTATACGTTCGAGGTGGAGGCAGCAATGGTGCCGTCGGCAAGCAACGCTTTACCGTCTTTCACATACACAGTCTGACCGCCCAGATCGTATTCGCCGTCCACGTGCCCTGCCGCACTCATCGAATCGCTGATGATAATCGAATTATCCTCGCCGAGCTGCGCAAATGCAATGCGCAGTGCCGCCGGATGAATGTGGAATCCGTCGCAGATCATTTCGGCACGCACGCCGTATTCGCGGGTCTTATCAAAAACCGCACCCACGACACCGGGGCTGCGGTGTGTCAATCCGCTTTGTGCATTGTACAGATGCGTCACGTGGCGTACGCCCCACTCGATCGCTTTGCAGGCTTCATCGTAATCCGCGGCCGTATGCGCAATGGACACGGGACAGATCGGTTGGATCTCCCGCACAAATTCCTCTGCGCCGTCACATTCGGGTGCGATGTCGACCACCTTGATCAAACCGCCGCAATCCTCAAATAACCGTTTAAATTCCGCCGCATCGGGATTGCGCACATACGCACCGTTCTGTGCGCCTTTTTTGGACATGGCAATATACGGGCCCTCCATGTTGATGCCGTGAATATACGCACCGGATACCGTACGACGCGCCTGTTGCACATTGTGGAAAATCCGCTGCAATTCTTCAAACGACAAGGTCATAGAGGTCGGGCAGAACGAAGTCACGCCGCGCTGTACCAAACAGTTGGACATCGCTTCCAACGCTTCCTCTGTTGCCTCACCGGTATCATGCCCCGCACAACCGTGAATATGTATATCAATCAGGCCCGGCAACACGGTATATCCTGCCAGATCCAACACCGTATCGGCCTCGGTGCGCTCGTCGATCGCGGCAATGCGCTCACCGTCCACGGTGATGTTTTTTTGAACCGTTTCAAACGCTTCGTCGTAAATCGTGGCATTTTTTAACAACAAGCTCATGTTTTTTCGACTCCTTTATTCCGGCAGCATTTCGATCTGCTCCACGTTGCTGACATACAAGGTAATGGTATCGCCCACCGAGATTTCAGCACCCGCTTTCGGGGAACTGCGATCCACCAGGCCCTTTTCAAACGTGGACACCTGCAACGGCAGGCTTTCCGCCACGTTGTAGCCGAGTGCTTCCAAATACAGCTTGGCGTGCTCCTCTTTCCAGCCGGTCACATCGGGCATAGTGCTCGTCATGGGGCCGGCGCTGAGCACCACCGAAATGGTGGAGCCGCGGTTGATCTTCTCACCCGCAGCGGGCGTTTGCGACACAATGCTGCCACGCGGCACCGTGCTGTTGAACTGGTAGCCCACCACCTGCACGGTCATTTCGCCCGCCAGCTTTTCGGCTTTGGCTGCGGCATACGTCTTGCCGGCAAAGCTCGGCACCTCAAACAACGCTTCCCCGGTACCCGTGGTGGTGAATTCGGTCGTGGTCGTGGTGGTCATGGTCAGCGGCGGCTGCGTTGTGGTGGTTGTGGTCGGCTGCCCGCCCAAATGAATAACCTCCAAATGATCCAGCAGGAACACCATCACGACCGCCATCACCGCGATCGCCGCCACAAACGCGATCCACAAATACCGTGCACCGCCGCGGCGCTTGGGCTCTTCTTCCTCTTCATCCTCGTGAATGAGCGCCGCCACCGCCGAGGTCGCGGTCATTTCATCCAACAGCTGCTGCACCGTCTGCGTGCGGCGCGCCGAAAGCACCCGCAGCGCACGGATCAAGCTTTCTTTCACGTGCTGCGGCGTTTTATCCGCAATCTCTGCCGGCATCATCAGATCGTCGGCCTTTTTACCCCGCTGCTGCGCATCCGCCGGATGATGCCCCGTGAGCGCAAACAGCATGGAAGCCGCCACGCCGTACACGTCGGTTGCCGGCGTGCAATCCGCAC
>JAZQIV010000036.1:0-20286 GCA_045541305.1 Acutalibacteraceae bacterium
CCATGCGCGGCAGCAGTATCCTGCCGTATGGTGAGATCACACAATATTGCGAAACCATGGATGGTCTTGCGCTGCAATCCCCAAACGGCACGCTTTTTCTGCGTGCGGCGGATCTGACCGCGCGCGAGATCGAGCAGATTCGGGAATTGGTGCAGCAGCTGATACACCCACCGGTGTATCGCATCAAAGCCATGGCGGCCGGCCGCTTGGCGGAACCGTTACCGCACGTGCGGTTTGCCAACTTTGATACCGTGATTTCCCGTGCTACGGGCAAACCGATCACGCGGCGGTGGCAAATTCGCGAATTGCTGGGATTTTTGATCCCCCAACTGGTGATATACAGCTTAACACCCGGTCTCATGATCGGGCTCACCCCGTTCAAATTGGTGGATTGTGCGATTTGCATGGCGGCGTTTGTCGTGCTCGGCTGCACGCTGGCAGCGTTTACGTATCGCTTGCTGCAGCCGCGTAAAATGGCGGATGTACGCGTGGCGTTCACAAGGGACGGCGTAGCGTGTCAGCAAAACGGGTTTTTGCATTTCACGGTGAACGGGCGCTTCCGTTTGGAACCCCGCACGGATGGAATCTATGTGTATTTTCTGTCGGGCGAGGCGATCCGCGTTCCGTGGGATGCGGTGGAAGAACCGCAACAATTGAAAGCGTATTTTGCAAACAGGGTTTGATAAAGGAGATAAAACAATGGATGAGCAAATGACGGTACAAAACAACAAGCTGATCAACGTCGATCTGGAAAAGGAAATGAAAAAAAGTTTCCTGGAATATTCGATGTCGGTTATCGTGGCGCGTGCTCTGCCGGACGTGCGTGACGGTTTGAAACCCGTGCACCGCCGTATCCTGTACACGATGCACGAGCGTAACCTCACTCCGGATAAAGCCTACCGTAAGTGCGCCGATACCGTTGGTGCGGTGTTGGGTAGCTACCATCCGCACGGTGACGCCTCCGTTTACGATGCCATGGTGCGTATGGCGCAGGATTTCTCGTTGCGTTATCCGCTGGTTGACGGTCACGGTAACTTCGGTTCGATCGACGGACACCCTGCCGCCGCCTACCGTTATACCGAATCCCGCATGACCAAAATGTCGATGGACATGCTGGCCGATATCGAAAAAGAAACGGTGGACTTTGCGCCGAACTACGACGATCGTTTGCAAGAGCCCGTCGTGTTACCGTCCCGTTTCCCGAACCTGCTGGTAAACGGTTCGGTGGGTATCGCGGTTGGTATGGCGACCAACATTCCGCCGCACAACCTGCGCGAAGTGGTGGATGCCATCTGCCTGCTGATCGATAATCCGGAAGCGGGACTTCCGGAAATTATGGAAAATATCAAAGGCCCCGATTTCCCCACCGGCGGTGTCATCATGGGTTATTCGGGCATCCGTGCCGCGTATGCGACCGGCCGCGGCCGCATTATCGTGCGCGCCAAAACCGAGATCGAGGAGCACAACGACCGTTTCCGCATTGTGGTGTCCGAGATCCCGTACCAGGTTAACAAATTAAATCTTGTAAAATCCATCATCGAACTGGCGGATGAAAAACGCATCGAGGGTATCCGCGACGTGGTCGACCACTCCAGCCGTGAAGGTATGCGCATCGTCATCGACCTGAAAAAGGATGCCAACCCGCAGGTAGTGCTCAACCAGCTGTTTGCCTATACGCAGATGCAGTGCACGTTCGGTGCGATCATGCTGTCGCTTGTGAACGGCGTGCCGCGCGTCCTCACACTCAAGGAGATGCTGGAGGAATACATCAAATTCCAGTGCGAGGTCATTACCCGCCGCACCACGTTTGAACTGCGTAAGGCCAAAGAGCGCGAGCACATTGTGGAAGCGCTTAAAGTCGCGGTGGATTTCATCGATGAAGTCATCGCTATCATCCGCGGTTCGTTGGATACAGCGGATGCCAAGCAAAAACTCATGGAACGCTTTGGCTTTGACGATATTCAGGCGGAAGCCATTGTGCAGATGCGCCTGCGTCAGCTGTCCGGTCTGGAACGTCAGAAGATCGAGGATGAGTTGGCGGCGCTGCGTGCGAAGATCGCGGAACTCCAGAGTATTCTGGAAGACGAAAGGAAGATCAAAGCCATCGTGAAAGAGGAATGCCTCAAGATGCGCGATAAGTACGGCGACGATCGCCGTACCGAGATCTCCATGGTGTCGGGCGAGGTGGATATTGAAGATCTCATCCCCGTGGAAGAGTGTGTGCTCACCATGTCCCAGCTGGGCTATATCAAACGCCAGCCCGTGGATGTTTACAAAGCACAGCGCCGCGGCGGCCGCGGAATCAAGGGTATGACCACGCGTGAGGAGGATATCACGCAAACCATGTTCTTGTGCTCCAGTCACGATATCGTGATGTTCTTCACCAACGCCGGCCGTGTGTACCGCCTCAAATGCTACGAAATTCCGGAAGGCAGCCGCACCTCGCGCGGTATGAACATCGTTAACCTCCTGCCGCTTACCGGCGATGAAAAGGTGACGGCGATGATCCGCGTCACGGAATTTGAAGACGATAAATATCTGTGCATGGTTACCCGCCGCGGTGTCATTAAACGCACCCGTCTTAACGCGTATTCCAATGCGCGCAAGAGCGGTCTCATTGCGGTGGATCTGGATGAGGGCGACGAGCTCGCCTGGGTGCACGTCACCGACGGTTATCAAAAACTGCTTGTCGGTACCCGCAAGGGTATGGCAATCTGCTTTGATGAAAACGATGCCCGTGTGGTCGGTCGTACCGCGCGCGGCGTGAAAGCCATCACGCTGCAGGAGGGCGACGAAGTGGTTGGTATGGCGATCCGTGATGAAAGCAACTTGTTGCTCACGGTCACCGAAACCGGCTACGGTCGGCTCAGCGAATTCGACGATTACCGCGTGCAGTCCCGTGGCGGTAAGGGCCTCACCAACTACCACACCGAAGAATACGGCGATGTTGCCGCGATCCGCATGGTCAACGTGGATGACGATATCATCCTCATCTCGTCCGGCGGTATCATCATTCGCTTGGCGGCGGAGGAAATCCGTCAGTGCCGTCGTCCGTCCAAGGGCGTGCGCGTGATGCGTGTGGAAGAGGGCACCCGTATTGTGTCGCTGGCACAGGTACCGCACGAAGAGGAAGAAGAGGGCGAAGCGGAAGTGCCTGCCGAGGAAGCACCCGCCGAACCGCAGGGTGAATAAATGGCGCGCGTAATAGCGGCGATCTCCACGCCGACCGCGCCTGCGGGACTCGGTGTGATCCGTGTTTCGGGTGACGGCGCCATCGCCGTTGCCGATGCGGTGTTTACCCCGATGGATGCGGCACGCCGATTATGCACCCTTGGCGGGTATCGCGCTGCCTACGGCCGCGTTGCCGATGCGGATGGCGTGATCGACGATTGCGTGGCGCTCGTTTTCCGTGCCCCACACAGCTATACCGGTGAAGACGTGGTGGAATTGTCCTGCCACGGCGGCACCTATTTGCTGCAGCGCACGCTGCGCGCGCTGTTTGCGGCGGGCGCCCAACCCGCAACGGCGGGAGAATTCACGCGCCGCGCGTTTGTAAACGGCAAGCTGGATCTCACGCAGGCGGAATCGGTGATGAACCTGATCGCCGCCAACGGCCGATTGGCTGCGCGCACCGCTTTGGCGGTGCGAGAGGGCGCGTTGTATCGGAAACTCACCGATATCAAGGAATCGCTCATTGCGTTGCAAGCGCAATTTTCTGCGTTTATCGATTATCCCGATGACGATATTCCCGAGCCCGAGCGCGAAACCCCCAAAAGAGAATTGACGGCGGCGTATGATCGCCTGCAGCAATTGCTTTGCACCTACGATGCCGGCCGCGTGTTGCGCGAAGGCATCGATACCGCAATCATCGGCAGCCCCAACGTGGGGAAATCCACCGTGATGAACCTGCTCAGCGGGTGCGAACGGAGCATTGTGACCCCCATCGCCGGCACCACGCGTGACGTGGTGGAGGAAACGGTGCGTGTGGGGGAGGTGTGTTTGCGCCTGGCCGATACCGCGGGCATTCGCGATACCGCCGACACGGTGGAAGCACTGGGTGTGGAGCGCTCACAGCAGCGTATCGATTCGGCGGCGCTCATTTTGGCAGTGTTTGATTCCTCCGCGCCGTTATCGGCAGCGGATGCCGCCTTGATCGATCGCCTGCCGCCCGAACACACCATTGCGATCCTTAATAAGCAGGATCTTGAAAAACAGCTGGACGAGTGCCCGATCCGCGAAAAATTCGCACACGTGGTGGAAATGCAGGCCGCGAACGGCGAAGGCTTGGCGGCGTTAACCGAAGCGATTCACGCCTTGGTGGGGATCGATCGGTTAAGCGAAGCGGAACCGGTGCTGGCAACCGAACGGCAGCGCCTTTGTGTCAGCCGCACGGCCGATTGTGTCCGCGAAGCGTTGGACGCCCTGCAAAACGGCATGACTTTGGATGCGGTTTCGGTCAGTATCGACGGCGCGATCAGCGCGGTTTTGGAGCTGACGGGCGAACGCACAACGGATGCGGTCGTGGACGGGATCTTTGCCCGTTTTTGCGTTGGAAAGTAAAAGAAAAAAGCCCTGTCTGTTACAGACAGCGCTTTTGCGAAACGAGTTTATTTGAGGATGGTGCCTATGGCGTTCATGCCGGCGGCAGCCGCGTTGGATTCGTCGGTATCGATGTGCATTGCGAGGGCATACGAATTGCTCACGCGAACCACCACGTCATCAAACGTGAGGGCGCGCCCTTCGGAATCCAGGCGAACCGAAACGATTTCTTTATCGGCAACGTTGAATTCCGCAGCGTCGGCGGGCGTCATGTGAATGTGGCGTTTGGCGGCGATCACACCTTCGGCGATTTCCACCTCACCACAGGGACCCACCAGTTTGCATCCGCCGGAACCGGCAATGTCACCGGATTCGCGTATCGGGGCGGTAACGCCGATCGAACGTGCATCGGTCAGCGACAATTCCACCTGCGTATCGGGGCGGATCGGACCTAAAATGCTGACACCCGCGAGCGTCTTTTTGGGGCCGACAACGTCCACGCGCTCGGTGCAGGCAAACTGGCCGGGCTGGGAGAGATCCTTTTTCGGGGTTAGCTCGTAGTCTTTACCGAACAAAATGTCCAAATGCTCACGCGATACGTGAATATGGCGGGCAGAAGTTTCCACTAAAATTTGTTTTGCCATTTTTTACATCTCCACTCTTTAATTCTTGCGAATAAAACTGTATCACATAACCCATCATTTGTCAAGGAAGGTAGCGTATGGAACACAAATGGAAAGAGCTTAGACAGCGGTGTCTGACCTGCCGCGCCTGCGGCTTGTGCGAAACCCGTCACCAGGTGGTATTCGGCGTGGGCAACCCGCAGGCAGAGGTGCTGTTTATCGGGGAAGGCCCCGGCGAAAACGAGGACCTGCAGGGTGAACCGTTTGTCGGTCGTGCCGGAAAACTGTTGGATACCATGCTGGAAGCGGTGGGCTTGTCCCGCAAACATAACATTTATATCGGCAACATGGTCAAATGCCGTCCACCGCAAAACCGCGATCCCCTGCCGGAAGAGCAGGCGGCGTGCGCACATTGGCTGGAAGAACAGATCGCGCTCATTTCGCCCAAGATCGTGGTGTGCCTGGGGCGCATTGCCGCGTTCCGTTTCATTTCTCCCGATTTCAAGGTCAGCCGTCAGCACGGTGAATTTTTTGAAAAAGACGGGGTGCTGTACATGGGTATGTTCCACCCCGCGGCAATTTTGCGCAACCCCAACCAAAAACCCGTTGCGTTTGAAGATTTTGTGAAATTACGCAACAAGATCGAAGAAATCTGCACACACACCACGTTATGCTACGACGAATAAACGGAGAGAGTTTCATGAAGCGAGTTTTCTGTTGCCTTGCGGCGATCGTTTTGCTGATCGGCATATTCTGCATGCCGTTTTCGGCTGCCGGCGCGCGTTTGTTATATGAATATCCGGCAGAAGAAGAGGATACCATTGTATCCCCGTCTGCCGTCCTGCTGTATATGGGTGTCAAACCCGAGCAGGATGTCTATTTGTATGAAAAAAATGCCGACCAAGCCTTTGCGCCGGGCGCGCTCATGCGTGTGGCCATGGTGGGGTATGCGCTGCAGCTCATCGAAGAACAAAAGCTGGATATAGAAACCGTCACCGGCACGTACACGCTGGAGCTTTTCAACCATTACGTGGCGGGCACGGGTCTGGACGTTGCGCTGATGAAATTCGGCGAAACCTGGAAACTCAAGGATCTGCTCACCTTGTCCACCATCCGCACGGCGGCGGATTGCGCCGTCACGTTGGCGGCCACGCTCAGCGGCTCGCCCGAAGCGTTTGTGGATGGCATGAACGATTATGCGAAGCAGCTCGGCTGCACCGGTTCGCATTTCACCAACGTGACCGGGTATAACGAGGATGGGCAATACATGACCGCGCGCGATATTGCGCTGTTTTCCCGCCATGCCATGCAATCCTCACTGGGGCGGAGCATGCTGGAGCTTACGCAATATACCGTCACCCCGGTTTCCGGCGGTAAAACGAGAAGCTGGCCCAATAGCTGCGATTTTATTCGCCAAAATTCCGGCGGATATTATACCTACGCACAGGGCGGCAAAAACGGTGGAACCCTCACCGAGCTGTCCTTGATGGGCTTTGGCGGCAACAACGGTTACGAATATATGACCGTCGTTATGGGCGCTCCGCGGTTGAATGAAAAAGAAGAACCCACCAACATTGCCTATGCCGATGCCCGTCGGCTTATTCGTTGGGGCTTGTTGGATTTTTCCTATACCACGCTTGCCCGCAAAAGTGAACCGGTCGGCCGTGTTTCCGTGCGCGACTGTGCACAGCGCAGCAGCGTAACGCTGGTGCCGGTTCGCGATCTGGCGACCGTGCTCGGCAGCGAAATCAAGGCCGATGAGATCACCCGCCGCGTGGTAACCGATCAAACGGAATACGTGGCGCCGCTCAAGGCGGGGGATACACTCGGTAAGCTGGAGCTGTATCTCGGTGAAGAGTTGGTCGCCAGCGTGCCGGTTGCAGCGGGGGAGGATGCTCCGCGCAATTTCCTGTATGCGCTGTGGTGCGACGTGCGTGATTTTCTGTTTTCGGGTTGGACACTCGCCATTTTGATCGTGCTCGCGTTGTTGGCTGCGGGATATGTCTGGTTGAACATCCGTTACAACCAAAAGAAACGTCAAAAAACACGTAGAAAATAAGAAGAACCGCACGAAACGCGTGCGGTTCTTCATTTTCTTTGTTAAATTTTCGTCAAGCACTTGAAAAACGGTGGAAAACGGGGTAAAATAACTCTGATATGGGTCGTTTTTCCAGCGTGAAAGATGATACCGATAAGAAAGGGGAAATCCTTAATGAATATTCTGAACAAAAAAACCGTGGAAGATCTGCAGGTTGCCGGCAAACGCGTGTTAGTGCGTTGCGATTTCAACGTGCCGCTGAAAAACGGCGTGATCACGGATGAAAACCGCATCGTTGCAGCGCTTCCCACGATCAAGTATTTGATGGAGCAAGGCGCAAAAGTGATTCTGTGCTCGCACCTGGGCAAGCCGAAGGGCGAACCCAAGCCGGAATATTCCTTAGCACCCGTGGCGGTTCGCCTCAGCGAAAAGCTCGGCTGCAAAGTGGTATTTGCGGCGGATGATGAAGTGGTGGGCGCCAACGCCCGCAAAGCGGTTGACGCGATGAAGGATGGCGAGATCGTTCTGCTGCAGAACACCCGCTATCGTGCCGAAGAAACCAAAAACGGCGAAGCCTTCTCCCGTGACCTCGCTTCGCTTTGCGACCTGTTTGTCAACGATGCATTCGGTGCTGCTCACCGTGCACACTGCTCCACCGTCGGCGTGGCTTCGTTTGTAGAAGAATCCGCAAACGGTTACCTGATGGCGAAAGAGATCCGGTTCCTCGGCAACGCCGTGGAAAATCCGGTTCGTCCGTTTGTCACCATCCTCGGCGGTGCCAAGGTGGCGGACAAGCTGAACGTGATCGAAAACCTGCTCAACAAGGCCGACACTTTGATTATCGGTGGCGGTATGGCGTATACCTTCCTCGCAGCCAAAGGCTATTCGGTCGGCACCTCGCTGCTGGATAGCGAAAAGATCGATTACTGCCGTGAGATGCTGGCCCGTGCCGAGCAAAAAGGCGTGAAGCTGCTGCTGCCGGTCGATTGCAAGATCGCCAAAGAATTCCCGGATCCGATCGATGGCCCGATCGACGTGCAGGTTGTTGCGGCGGATGCTATCCCGGCAGATATGATGAGCCTGGATATCGGCCCGAAAACGGCTGAGCTGTATGCAAACGAAGTCAAAACCGCCAAAACGGTTGTGTGGAACGGCCCGATGGGCGTGTTCGAAAACCCGACTCTTGCGGAAGGCACCATCGCGGTTGCCAAAGCGCTGGCCGAAACGGATGCGACCACCATCATCGGTGGCGGTGACTCGGCGGCGGCTGTCAACACCCTGGGCTTCGGTGATAAGATGAGCCACATTTCCACCGGCGGCGGTGCGTCCTTGGAATTCCTCGAGGGCAAAGAGCTTCCCGGCATTGTGGCCATGAGCGATAAATAATTTGAAAAAAGAGAGGAATCATAACCATGGGTAAATACGTTATCGCGGGTAACTGGAAAATGAACAAGACCCCCGCAGAAGCTGTTGAACTGATCGAAGCGATCAAACCTCTTGTCAAGGACGCCACCTGTGACGTAGTCGTTGGTGTTCCGTTTGTGGATCTGCCGGCTGCGCTGGAAGCTGTTAAGGGCAGCAAGATCGGCGTTGCTGCTCAGAACTGCCATTGGGAAAAATCCGGTGCCTATACCGGCGAAATCTCGGCTGAAATGCTCAAAGCCATGGAAGTCGGCTACGTCATCCTCGGTCACAGCGAGCGTCGCACCTATTTCGGTGATACGGACGTTACCGTTCAAAAACGCATGCGCGCCGCATTGGATGCCGGTTTGACGGTTATCCTGTGCGTGGGCGAATATCTGGAGCAGCGTGAGCAGGGTATCACCGGCGAGATCGTCGCCATGCAGACCAAAGTCGCGCTGGGCGGCGTTTCCGAAGAGGAGCTCGCGCGCGTTATCATCGCGTATGAGCCCGTGTGGGCGATCGGCACCGGTCGCACCGCCACTGCCGAGCAGGCAAACGAAGTGTGTGCACAGATCCGTGACGTGATCGCGGGCTTGTACAACGCGGATGCCGCAAAAGCGGTCACCATCCAGTACGGCGGTTCCATGAACGCGGCAAACGCGGCGGAGCTGCTTGCTCAGTCGGATGTCGACGGCGGCTTGATCGGCGGCGCTTCGTTGAAACCCGCAGACTTTGCCACCATCGTTGCGGCAGCAAAATAAGTATCAAACGATGAGCGCAAGATTTCACGATCTTGCGCTCATATAATGAGGGAGAATAACATGAAGAAACCTTTAGTGCTGATTATCATGGACGGTTTCGGCTTGAACGACGAAACGATGGGCAACGCCATCAAAGCCGCCAACACGCCGAATCTTTCCAAAATCTTTGCCGAAAACCCGTTCACGGCGATCGGCGCCTCCGGCATGGACGTTGGTCTGCCGGATGGCCAAATGGGCAACAGCGAGGTGGGTCACACCAACATCGGCGCAGGTCGCGTGGTGTACCAGGAGCTGACCCGCATCACCAAATCCATCGGTGATGGCGATTTCTTTGAAAATGCGGCGCTGAAAGCCGCCATGGAAAACGCCAAAGGCGAAAAAGCGCTGCACCTCATCGGCCTTTTGTCGGATGGCGGTGTGCACAGCCATTTAACGCACGTGTACGGCTTGCTGGAAATGGCAAAACGCAGCGGCGTTACCAATGTGTTTGTGCATTGCTTGATGGACGGCCGCGACGTGCCGCCGTCTTCGGGTAAGGATTTCATCGAACAGCTGCAAAACAAAGCGGCCGAGATCGGCGTGGGCCGTGTGGCAACCGTGATGGGTCGATACTATGCCATGGACCGCGATAACCGTTGGGAACGTGTGGAGCAGGCGTATGCCGCCATGGTGTACGGCGAGGGCGTGCAAAACTCCGATGCCGTTGCCGTGATGGAGGAGTCGTATGCAAACGGTGTCACGGATGAATTTGTGGTGCCTGCCGTGTGCGACAAAAACGGAACCGTCAAAGCCGGGGACAGCGTGGTGTTCTTCAACTTCCGCCCCGACCGTGCGCGTGAGATCACCCGCACGTTCGTAGATCCTGCATTTGAGGGCTTTGAGCGCAAAAACGGTTTCTTCCCGTTGCACTACGTGTGCATGACGCAGTACGATGCTACCATGCCGAACGTGGACATTGCGTTCCGTCCGCAAACGTTGGAAAACACCTTGGGTGAATATCTGGGCAAAAAAGGACTCACGCAGCTGCGCATTGCCGAAACCGAAAAATACGCACACGTCACCTTCTTCTTCAACGGCGGCGTGGAACGCGAGTTTGAGGGCGAAGACCGTGTGCTTATCAACTCTCCCAAAGTGGCAACCTACGACCTGCAACCCGAAATGAGCGCGTATCCCGTGTGTGATGCGGTTGTTGACCGCATCCGCTCCGGCAAGTACGACGTAATCATTTTGAACTATGCCAACTGCGACATGGTCGGTCACACGGGTGTGTTTGACGCCGCCAAAGCCGCGGTGGAAGCGGTGGATACCTGCGTGGGCAAAACCGTGGAAGCCGTGCGCGAAATGGGTGGCGTGGCGCTCATCACCGCCGATCATGGCAACGCGGACAAGATGTTGGAGGATGATGGCGAATCGCCGTTCACCGCACATACCACCTATCCCGTTCCGTTCTGCGTGGTTGGTCACGATTGCACGCTTCGCGAGGGCGGTCGCCTGTGCGACATTGCTCCCACCATGCTGCAAATCCTTGGCCTTGAACAACCCGCGGACATGGACGGTAAGAGTTTGATTCAATAAATAACAAGCAAAAAACAAGCCCCCTCGGTGAAAATCATCGAGGGGGTTTGTTTGTGAGCAAAGGGTCAAGCTGCCATTTTATTGGGTTTTCGGCAATGTATTTTTGAATTTCTGTGTAGTCGTTCTCATTGCGAATGACGTGGTCGTGATAAGAACGCTGAAAAACAGATTTTCCTACAGCGCGATTAACAAACCGTTTTAACGTGGATACCACATGAGGTATTGCTTGGTTTGTAGAGGGCGCCGCCCCTACGATTGAACCAAAAAGCATGCGACGATCTTTGGCGCAAATTGTGAGAAAATACACGCCGGGTTGGTTGTAATCAAAAGCCGGCAAACGATTCGGTTTTTGCTTTGGGAAATCCATAGGATTCACCGCTTTTTGCAAAAACAGAAGAGGCAAACGCCTCTTCTATTTTTGTTAATCTTCCGTTATATGCGGCAATGCAAGAAGATCATCCGACTCTTCCTGCTCCAACACTTCCACGTTTCGCAAATTTTTCAGGATAATGGAATTGCGGTGGCGGGCATCGTCCAATACGTTCCCGGCCTCGTCCACTTTTTTGCGGGCTTTTTCCAAAAGCCCTTCAAACTTATCATACTGCGTTTTAACGGCGCCCAGCACCTTCCAGACTTCGGCGGCGCGTTTATCCAGCGCAATGGTACGGAACCCGATCCGCAGCGTGTTCAAAAACGCGGTGATGGTGGTCGGGCCGCACACCATAATGCGGTATTTGTTTTGCAGCTCTTCGGCCAAACCGGGACGGCGCAGCACTTCGGCATACAAGCCCTCGGTGGGCAGAAACATCACCGCAAAATCGGTGGTGCGGGGTACGTCAATATACAAATCGGCGATGGTTTTCGCTTCGGTGCGAATGGTGCGCTCAAGCGATTTGATCGCTGCCTCGGCGGCATCCTTATCCGCTTTTTCGGCGGCGTCCACCAGCCGTGCGTAGTCCTCCTGCGGGAATTTCGAGTCGATAGGCAGCCAAATGTAGGTGCCGTCCTCATCCCGCGAGGGGATTTTCACGGCAAATTCCACCTGTTCGCGGTTGCCGCGAATGGATACGTTTTGCGCATATTGTTCTGAGGTGAGCGTTTGTTCCAAAATGTTGCCCAGCTGAACCTCCGCCCACGTGCCGCGTGCCTTCACGTTGGTCAGCACGCGCTGCAGATCGCTCACGCCGCTGGCAAGCTCTTTCATTTCGCCCAGCGATTTGTAAACACTTTGCAGCTGCTCGCCCACCGTTTTAAAGCTGGAATCCAAGCGCTTTGTGAGCGTGCTTTGCAGCTTTTCATCCACGGTTTCCCGCATCTGATCCAGCTTCTTCTCGTTGCTTTCCTGCAAGCCTCGCACAGCGGTGGTGAGGGTCGCGTTGAGTTTTTCTTGATGCTCACCGGATACCTTGAGCGTTTCTTTTTGCCCTTCGGTGATAATGCGGTTCATATCCTTGAGCGTGTCGTTGAGCTCTTTGCGGGTGTCGCGCACCTCGTCACGCAGTCGCCGTTCGGATTCTTCCAAATGCTCGCGGGATTCGGTTTTCGGGTTGCGCGCCAGCAGCAATACCTGCAGCAAAACGACCAACGCCAACAGCCCAATGATGGCATATTGTTCCATGATTATTCAAGCTCCTGTAATGCGTCTTCCGCTTTTTCTTTCTTTTCCGGCTTGTTCTTACCGTCCTTGATGACCTTCACATCTTCGCGCGACAAAACGATTGGCGGCGAATCGGGTGCTTTTTCCAGCCGCACCTTCAAAAGTCCCGCCAGCAGGTTCACTTCCGTTACCGTGCCGCGCCCCTCGGGTGTGTTCACAAGGGCTCCCTGCTTCGGTGTGACCTTGAGCAAGGCGGAATAGTTATCCTGCTCATATTTTAAGCAGCACATTAACCGCCCGCAGGTGCCGGAGATTTTGGTGGGGTTGAGCGAAAGCCCTTGCTCTTTTGCCATTTTGATGGATACCGGTTGAAAATCCGATAAAAACTGTGCACAGCAAAGCGGTCTGCCGCAAATGCCAAGTCCACCCAGCATTTTGGCTTCGTCACGCACACCGACCTGACGCAGCTCAATGCGGGTGTGGAATTGACCCGCCAGATCCTTTACGAGATTGCGGAAATCCACCCTCCCCTCGGCGGTGAAATAAAACAAAATTTTGGAATTATCAAACGCATATTCCGCGCCGATCAGCTTCATATCCAGCTTGTGGGCGGCGATGCGCTCGGCACACAACGCCAATGCTTTTTCTTCCTTTTCGGCATTTTCCTTGGCGTGGCGAACGTCCTCTTCCGTGGCGACACGCACAACGGCTTTCAGCGGTTTTACGATTTCTTCATCGCTCATTTCGCGATTTTCCATCACCACTTCACCGCATTCTAAGCCGCGCGCCGTTTCCACAATGGCGTAATCGCCTTTTTGGAACGAAAAACCCGCCGCCGCAAAGTAATATACCTTTCCCATATTCTTAAAACGAATACCGATAATGTTTGCCATGGGCATCAAAACCTTTCTTATGAAATCAGCGCCCTGCGGCACGGCGTAGCCGTGCGCAGAGTAAGGTTAAAAACAACGTATGGTTCATGTTGAAAAACCGTGCGGTCTGCAGATCCTCCAACACACGCAGCAGGGAAAGCAGCTGTCGCCGTGTGAGCGCGCGCGCCAGCGTGCGGGAAACGTCGGGCGCTGTGCCCAGCGAAACGGCCGTGTCCGACCGACACACGAGCGCATCCCGAAAAATCAAAAGCAAACCGCTGAGCACCGCCGAAACGCGCTCCTTTTGCTTTTCCAACGGCGCCGTTGCAAGCAGCAGCTGTAACTCGGTCGGTGCCGTGATCGCCGAAGCGATGTTTGGCAGTAACGTTAAAATTTCCTGGTACGAACCGTCGGACAACCCGTCGATCGCTTGTCCGATAATCCCGCCCCACAGTGTGGCGGCGCGGGTGAGTTCCTCTTCTGAGCGACCCGGCAACCGTTGTCGCAGCACCGCCACCGCTTCTTCGGCACAAACACCGCCGAGCGGCACCGTGAACACACGGGAACGCACGGTTTCCAGCAACTGCGACCGTTGCTCGCAGGTTAAAATAAACCGAACGTGAGCAGGCGGTTCTTCCAGCACTTTTAACAGCGAGTTTTGCGCCTGCTCGGTCATGTTTTGCACGTCACACAGGATGAATACACGCACCGCCGCTTCGTTGGGCATCACGTATACCTCGTCGCGCAGGTCGCGCACCACGTCAATGTGGAACGACCGCGCTTCGCCGCCGCCCCCGATCTCGGTAATATCGGGGTGGTTTTTGGAAAACGCTTTGCGGCATGCGGCACATGTGCCGCACGGGCGGTTGTCCTCTGAACGGCAAACCGCTGCAGCAGCGAGCAACCGCGCCAGCGTTTTGTGACCGCTTCCCGCAGGCCCCTCCAGCAAGATTGCGTGCGGGAATGCACCGGCATCCAAACGGGAGGAAAGCAGCGCTTTTGCAGTGGGATTCCCCGCAAAAACAGAACCGTCCGGCAACGTCCAGTTCATGTGCATTCCTCCTTCCTGTCATACGTAGTTTTATTATATCATAAAAGACTCAAACCCGCAACGGTTTTCGCCATACTTTTTCGCAACCGACAAGAATTTCCTTGACATTTTTGTGCGAAAGCCGTACCATTTTTTACAGAAGTATTCTCACAAAAAAGGGGGGAGCACGGTGAAAACGAAAAAGGCAGAGGTGGCGGCACTGCTGGCGCTGATTTTGGCGGTGTCGGTGGGGCTTACCGCGTTGTTTGGTCGTTACCCAAAACCGCAAACCGAAGATTTATCGGTGGTTGCCGCTTTTTACCCCTTATATACGGCGGCGCTGCAGGTGGTCGGCGAAGCCGAGGGGGTTTCGGTATCCTGCTTGACAGCACCCGGTGCAGGTTGCCTGCATGATTATCAATTATCCCCCGTGGAACGCGCGCACCTGGATACGGCGGACGTGCTGGTCCTCAACGGTGGCGGTATGGAAGCCTTTTTGGATGCCGTGCTGCCCGCGCTTCCCGCTCTTGCCTGTATCGATACCACCGCGAACGTATCGCTTTTGTGCGGCGAGGATGAGGCTCACGATCATGACCACGACCACGCTCACGCTCACGCGGTAAACGCCCATGCCTGGATCGACCCTGTGCGGTATGCGGTTCAGGTGCAGGCGTTGTGTGATGGGTTGTGCGCGCTCGATCCCGCACATGCGCAAGCGTACCGACAAAACACCGCGGCATATGTGGAGAAAATTCATGCGGTTGCCGCGCAGCTGGCGGCGCTGAAGCTTTCGTTTGACGGAGCGCTGCTGTTTCACGAATCCATGGCATACGTTGCCGAACGCTTAGCGCTTTCGGAATTGGGGCGCTTGCCGGTTGGAGAGGAGCAGGCGGCTTCCGCCGCCGAACTTGCCGCCGCAGCCGATAGCCTGCACGGCAAAAAAGCCTTGTTTTTGTACGATATGCAATATCCGTTGCAATATGCCGCGCTGACGTCGCATGCCGCAACCGCCTCTATCGTGCGGTGGGACACGGCGGTTGTACCGCGAAACGGTGTGAAAGATAAGGATGCGTGGCTGCACGCCATGCAGCAAAACGTTAACGCTCTGGAGGAGGTGTTGTCGTGAACACATGCGGGTTGCATTGCCTGACGATCTCGGATATCGGGGTCAAAACAGACGGGCGAGAGCTTTTGCAAAACGTCGGTTTACACGTGCATTGCGGGGAGCTCACGGCCATTATCGGCCGTAACGGCGCGGGAAAAACTACGTTGCTGCGCGCGATTCTCGATGAGATCCCGCACACGGGAACCGTTTCCTTTTCCGGTCACAACGGCACCCCCATCGCGGGCGGAAAACCGCGCATCGGGTACGTGCCGCAATCGCTTGCGGTGGATCGCAACACCCCCGCCACCGTGTACGATTTGTTGTTATCGCTGACCGGTCGTTACCCCGTGTTTTTCCACAAACGGCGAAGGATTGTGGAAAACTTCCGCACGCATCTGGCGCGGTTTCATGCCGAAAAGCTGCTGGATAGTCCCATCGGTCGTTTGTCGGGTGGGGAGCTGCAGCGGGTGCTGCTTGCGGCGGCCACGCTGCCCACGCCTGACCTGCTGATTTTGGACGAGCCGGTATCCGGCGTTGACCAAAGCGGGTTGCAGGAATTCTATGAATTGTTGGATATCCTCAAAACGCAGGAGGATATGGTAATTCTGATGGTATCGCACGATCTTTCGTACGTGCGCCGCCATGCCGATAAGGTGTTGCTGTTGGATAAAACGGTGCAGGCGTTCGGTACACCCGAAACGGTGTTTGCTTCGGATGCTTTTTGCCGCCTGTTCGGAGGTGACGGAGTATGATGCAAGCGCTTTTTGATATGTTCACCTATGATTTCATGCGGCGGGCGCTGTTCGGCATCTTGCTCATTATGCCGTTGTTTTCGCTGCTGGGCACGCTGGTAGTTCACAACGGTTTGGCGTTTTTCTCGGATGCGCTGGGTCATTCCGCGCTGACGGGTGCCGCCATCGGTATGCTGCTCGGCCTTGCCGATCCGCAGCCCGTAATGCTGTTGTTTGCCATCGGGCTTGCACTGCTCATGAACGTCATTCGCCATTCGCGCCTATCCACGGCGGATACCGTGATCGGCGTGTTCGCTTCGTGCGGGGTGGCGCTGGGACTCATTTTGCTTTCCGGCAAGGGCTTTGCGGGATATCAAAGCCTGCTGGTGGGGGACATTCTTTCCATCACCGATGAGCAGCTGTGGATTCTGCTTGTTACGCTGTGCGTGGTGGTGTTGGTGTGGCTGCTGTGCTTTAACGGTATGTTCGCCACGGCAATCAGCCCCTCTCTTGCGCGCAGCAAAGGCCTGCCCACCGTTTGGGTGGACCATCTGTTTGTGGTGGTGCTGGCGGTAGTGGTCATGCTGTCGGTGCAATGGGTGGGATTGCTGCTGGTAAACGCCCTGTTGGTGATTCCCGCCGCGGCGGCGCGCAACGTATCCAAGGGCATGCGCAGTTATTTGGTGTTAACGCTGGTGTTCGGATTGTTTTCCGGCGTGCTGGGGCTCGTGATCTCATATCTCAACGCGATCGCCACCGGCCCTACCATTGTGCTCATCGGCACCGCCATCTTTTTCGGTACGTATTTTCTTGCGCGGCGCGACCGCGCATAAAAAAAGAAACGCCCTGCCAAACGGCAGGGCGTTTCTGGGTTTATTCTTCGCTGTTTTCGTGCTTGATGATGTGGATCAACTCAATGCGGCGCTCATCCATCTTGAGCACCGTTAGTTCCACGTTTTCAAACGTAACGGTGGCACGCTCCTCTTCGGTGGGGATGCGGCCCAGCTGATCGATCAAAAAGCCGGCAACCGTATCGTAATCCCCTTCGGGGAACGCGGTGCCCAGCAGCTCACCGACTTCATCGATTGCCATGGCGCCGTCAATTTCAAAAGTGTTATCACCGGTTTGCTTCACTTCCTCCTCCTCGTGGTCGTATTCATCCTGAATACTGCCCACAATGGATTCCAGCAAATCCTCCATGGAAACGATACCGGCAAGCCCGCCGTATTCATCCACCGCCATAGCCAGCTGCATGTGTTTTTCGGTCATTTCCGAAAACAGATCGCCGCACCGCTTGGAAGCCGGCACAAAATGCGCCTTGTGCATCAGCGAGCGCAACGAGAGCTCCGCCGGCAACGGCTTGCCGACAAACGGGAGCAGGTCCTTCACGTGCAGAACGCCGATCACGTGATCGAGATCGTTTTCATACACCGGCACGCGGGAAAAGCCCTTTTCAATGCTGATATCCAACGCCGCTTGCAAAGGATCCTCCACATCCACCGCTTCCACATCGGTGCGGGGTGTCATGATATCCTCGGCGGTCATTTCGCTGAATTCAAAGATGTTGTTTATCATATCCTTTTGGGATTCTTCGATCACACCTTTTTCTTCACCGGCATCCACGAGCTCGCGGATATCCTCTTCGGTGATGTTGCGGCGGCGCGAGAGCAAACGCGCCATTGCTTTGAAGAAATTCGACGGCGTGTTGGATAAATTACCGTCAGACGCAGGGTCGGACATGGTTAAAAATTTCCCCTTTCAACTGATATCACTACACGCACACTATACCGCATAACGGTGTGTTTGTCAAATTTTCCGCCATAAAAAGCGGGAAAAAGGCAAAAATCCTGTTATTTTTTTGACAAAAAATCCAACCCTTTCCCTTTACAGTAGCAAAAAATTGTGTTATGATAGGCAAAGGTATGTAAGAAAACCTTATATATTATCCTAAAGGGAGGAAATATTCATGGCAAGAAAATTCAAAACCATGGACGGTAACAACGCGGCCGCGCATGTATCCTATGCGTTCACCGAAGTTGCGGGTATCTACCCGATCACCCCGTCCAGCCCGATGGCCGACTATGTTGACCAGTGGGCAGCCGCCGGTCTGAAAAATATTTTCGGTACGACGGTCAAGGTGTCGGAAATGCAATCGGAGGCCGGTGCTGCCGGTACCGTTCACGGCTCGCTCAACGCGGGTGCATTGACCACCACCTACACGGCTTCTCAGGGTCTGCTTCTGATGATCCCGAACATGTACAAGATCGCGGGCGAATTGTTGCCCTCGGTGTTCCATGTTTCGGCTCGTTGCGTGGCGTCGCATGCGCTGAACATTTTCGGCGATCACTCCGACGTGTACGCTTGCCGTCAGACCGGTTTCGCAATGCTCGCCGAAACCAACCCGCAGGAAGTCATGGACCTCGGTGCCGTTGCTCATTTGGCGACCATCAAAGGTCGTGTGCCGTTCATCAACTTCTTTGACGGTTTCCGTACTTCCCATGAAATCCAGAAGATCCAGGTCTGGGATTTTGAAGGCCTGAAAGAAATGTGCGATATGGATGCGGTTGCCGCATTCCGCAAACGCGCTTTGAACCCGGAGCATCCGGTAATGCGCGGCTCGCACGAAAACGGCGATATCTTCTTCCAGCATCGTGAAGCTTGCAACAAGTACTACGAAGCCATCCCCGGCATCGTGGAAGAGTACATGGGCAAGGTCAACGCGAAGCTCGGTACCGATTATCAGTTGTTCAACTACTACGGCGCTCCGGATGCAGATCGCGTGATTATCGCGATGGGCTCGGTTTGTGACGTGGCGGAAGAAGTCATCGATTACCTGACCGCTGCCGGCGAAAAAGTCGGTTTGATCAAGGTTCGCCTGTACCGTCCGTTCTCCGCGGAGCATCTGGTGAAGGCGATTCCCGCTTCGGTCAAGAAGATCGCGGTGCTCGACAGAACCAAAGAACCCGGCGCGCTCGGCGAGCCGTTGTTCCTGGACGTTGTGGCGGCGCTCGCAGCACAAGGCCGTTCCGACATTAAAGTCATCGGTGGCCGTTACGGTCTGGGTTCCAAAGATACTCCGCCCTCCAGCTTGTTCGCGGTGTACAAGGAACTGGCGAAAGACGCTCCCAAGGCACAGTTCACTATGGGTATCGTCGACGACGTGACCGAGCTGTCCCTGCCGGAAGAGGTTGCTCCCAACACGGCTGCGGAAGGCACCATCGAGTGCAAATTCTGGGGCTTGGGCGGCGACGGTACGGTTGGTGCCAACAAAAACTCCATTAAAATCATCGGTGACCACACCGATAAATATGTGCAGGCATACTTCCAGTATGACTCTAAAAAGACCGGCGGTATCACCATTTCGCACCTGCGCTTTGGCGATCAGCCGATCAAGAGCCCGTACTATATCAACAAAGCGGACTTCGTGGCTTGCCACAACCCGTCTTATGTTCTCAAGGGCTACAAGATGGTCAACGACGTGAAACCCGGCGGTGTCTTCATGATTAACTGCCAGTGGTCGGCGGAAGAATTGGCTGAGCACCTCGACGCGGAAGCAAAACGCTATATCGCGAAGAACAACATCCAGCTCTACACCATCAACGCGATTGACCTCGCCATGCAGATCGGTATGGGCAAACGCACCAACACCATTCTGCAATCCGCGTTCTTCACGCTGGCAAACGTTATGCCGCAGGAAGATGCGATCCGCTATATGAAAGAAGCTGCCACCAAGTCCTATTCCAAGAAGGGTATGGACATCGTGGAAATGAACCACAAAGCCATCGATGCCGGTGCTACCGCGTTCGTGAAGATCGACGTGCCGGCTGAGTGGGCTACCGCTGAGGACAAGGCTGTTGCCGTGACCGAAAACGGTCCTGCCAAGCTGGTCAAGATGGTGGATAACATCATGAAACCCGTTGGCAAAATGGATGGCGACTCGCTGCCGGTTTCCGCATTTGTGGATCATGCCGACGGTACCTTCGAGCAGGGCGCATCCGCTTATGAGGAACG
>JAZQIV010000037.1:0-2877 GCA_045541305.1 Acutalibacteraceae bacterium
GTGGTTTTACCGGTACCGGGATTGCCCACAAACCGCATGTGAATGCAGGGTGAGCCCAAGCTACTGTTCTTGGTGGACATTTCGATCTGTGCCACAATTTCTTCCACACGCTTGCGAATACTGCTCATCCCGATAAACTCGTCAAGCAGCTCCAGCCCGGTTTTTTCGTGCTCGTTGTACGAGGCAGCCAACCCTAAAATTTCGGATTTTTTCACCACCGTATCGTCCACGTCGTGCAAGGCGTTGTGCAGCTGCTTGCGATAGATCATTTCCCGAATGACCTTGTTAACGGTGTTGATCCCGTAAAACCGACCGTCGTTTTTCTCCTCGGTGATGCGGGCATGGAACAGCTCCCAGGCATCCTCCTCCATCGAGAAGCCGCGTTTAGCAAGCGCTTCTTTGGCACACGCCGTCAACTCATCATGGTTGAACGGCACAAAGGATACGTCGCGCACAAACAGCACGTCACCCAGCCCTTTGCGCAAGCCGTTAAGAATCTCTTTTTCCACAAACGGTACACGGAAGATCACAACGTTCTCCCCCATGTGGTCATCCAACACCGACAGAAAATCGCGAAATTCCTTATCGGTGACCTTGGTCATCCATTCGCTGATATCAATGGACAAAATTTTTCCCGCTTTGGTGCTGTATTGCTGAAAATGGGAATACACCGTGGCAAAGGGATTGTTGCCACCATCCTTTGCCTGCGGCGGCAGAAGTTTTTCCTCCGCCACGCGGTTTTTATCACCAAAAGAAAACAGCTTCAGTTCGCTGAGAAGATCGGCAAACAGTTCCAGATAGGTGGTAAGCCCGTTACCATCGTTAATCGCAAACAAATAGCATTGATGCGTAAACGCTTCCACCGTGTTGTGCCGACGCAAGCCGGGTGCGATTTTCACACACTCCTCCGCCAAGGCTTTGAATTCCTCCGCGCCCACCAAGGCGTGGATCTTTTGCAAAATCTCGTCGGTTTTGTCCACCGCTTCGGCGGCTGGCGCTGCTTTTTCTTCCACCGGTGCGGCAGCAACATAATGCGACACCGCATATTCCACCACGTTTTCGAGCGTATCCAGCGCGAACGTATTTTTCACCAACGTAACGAGCCATTTCGCCAGTTCTTCCTCGGTGATACTCTCGTTTTGAATTACGATCTCACAATCCGTGAGCGAGGTATTCAGCACTTCGATGGTTGCCGATTTTTGCATGGCTTCCAAAAGCGCTTCGACCGGTAATTTTTCCTCGTCCCGTTTGCTCAACACCCAGGTGCTGTTAAACGATATCGTTAGCTTTTTCAACATCACAATTCTCCTATCCGGGAACATCGTGCAGCCCATTGTTATCGATGCTTGGATATGTACAGCAACATATCGGCTCCTGTTGAATCAGTGTTCCCCGTTTACACAATCGAAAAATCGGAAATGTACCATTTTTCCGCATAATATATGCAATTAAATTCCGCTTCGCGCACGGTCTCTTCGCCGTCCAGTTCATACGTAAGGGTGGCGGATACGGTGGCGGATTCGCCGTCCACCGCGATCTCCCCTACCTGAATATCAATGGAGGAGAAAAAGTCGGCGCCGCCGATCTCATCCTCGGATAAATATTCGGCCAAACTGTTGAACATGTCGTCGGCATCCTTATCGGTAAACAAGCCGACAAATCCAAGCGCCACTTTGATGCTATCCGATACTTTCGGGTTGATGCAATCCAACACCGCATCGAAATCCAGCGAATTGCAGGAGCTTTCAAACTCCTGTAATAAAGCTTTGATTTCCGACGAAGCACCGCAGCCCGTCAAGGAAAACAGCATGGCAACCACCAATAACAAAGACAAAATCGACGTAAACGATTTCCGCATAATGACCCCTCCTTCGATGATATCGTGCCTTATTCAAACAAATCGCGTTTGAAATCGTCCACGGTTTTACCAAGCGCAATGGAAAGTGCGTGCTGCGTTTCGGCGCAGTCTTTGCAAATGATCTCTTCTTTCGAGGACAGCAGCTCCGAAACAACATTCGGCTCATAGCCGGCGCCAATGAAGAACTTTTCGCAATCGTCGCAGGTGTGTGCCAGCTTCGGAACAAAGATAACGCCGGCGATGACGATTGCCGCAACAACAACCAACGGAATCAATTTTTTCATGCAAATCCCCTTCTCAACTGTAAATTAAATGCTTGATCATCTTGGTGAACTGCGCATCACTCAGCTGATGCACGCTGTCAATCAACGTGATTTTCATATCCTTGGCACGCTGCTTAAAATACTTGGTGCTTTTGATTTTTTTGCCGTAATAGGTGGCAATAAGCACCCGTTTGGCGTACAATCCGCCAAAGCGATTGGTGACGGTTTCCAGCTTATACAGCTCGTCATCGTCCACCTTGCCGTTTTTGCAGGAGATGAAAATGGGGGTCAGCCCCTTCATCAGCACCACGTCGATTTCGTTTTCGGTATCCTTTTCCTCATCGTCGAAATCGTGAAACTCGCCGTCCCAATCGATATATACACCGTTCATCAAATCGGTGTAAAACGGTGTGCCGTCCTGCTCGGTTAAAGACTTGGCGGTAACCAGAACCTTAAGTTCCAGCACCGTGCCCGCTTTAATCAAGCATTTTTTGACCTGCTCGTTTTTATAAACAAACGAAACGGATTGATCGTCCTCCTCATATGCTTGGATCAACCGCTCCTGTTGTAATTTTCGAAGTAATCCACTGACCGAGACGTATTTGACCCCCTCGTCAACCGCGAGCTGACGAACCTCCGACAGATCCGCCGTGACTTGCAAATCGGCGTCCTGCGGCTGCAAGGAATCAAACAACCCCAATATGTTCAGTTGGGTATTCCACCATCCGGGATTTTGCTTACAAATCAACCACATGG
>JAZQIV010000038.1:0-9153 GCA_045541305.1 Acutalibacteraceae bacterium
CCGGTCAAAAAGGAATACCACGCTTATACCGAGCAGGATATTGCTGCCAATGCCGCCGCGGTAGGCCCTCGCAGCTTCCAATACGGCGAGAAAAACACTTTCGGCAAGATTCGCAGCCTCTCACCCGTGTTTTTGATGCACGGCGACGATGCCTTTGTGGTAACCCCCTTTGATCACATCGTCGGCGAAAACCGCTACACCCCGTTTTCGCAATACGCTAAAACGCAAGACGGCTCCTTTCTCTACCCGCTGGATTACAATGCCAAGGCCGGCCTTGCTCACAGCTATATGCGTGTCGGCGACGGTGCCATCGTGCAAAACGACGAGCTGTTTTGCACCGAAGCCCGCATCGGCCTCAATCGCCTCACGGAGGATGGCGGCCTGTACAAAAAAGAATACGTCCACCTGAAGGAAGGGTTCTCCTTCGCCGCGTATGTCACGCTGGACGAGGATATTGCCCCGCACGACACGGTGGTGTATCTCGGGCAAGGCAAATCCTTGTTTACCGCCCGATTCACCGCCTTTGAGGACGGCGCAGAGCAAGCGTTTCGGCAATCCGTTGCCGCCATGCTGCGCCCGAACCTTGTGTATTGCCTTGGTGACGCATTCCTGACAAACGATATCTACGCCGATGCATACTTTGCCGTCACCGATTTAAAGCCGTATCGCGCCTTTGTCACCGACTACCGCAAAACCGGCACCGCGTTTCAACAATCCATTCAAAAAGGATCCCGGCTGTACCGGCTCATTAAAGCCGGCAGCATCTTCATCCCCCGCTGTGAGAATTTTGCGGAAACATTTGCCGATCAGAATGTCAGCATCATTGGCTTTAACGTCATGCTGACAGGAACGGAGGATACCGAACATGAAAACCGTGTTTTATAAAATCGAGTGCCTGACCAACCTGCACGTCGGCTCAGACAAGCTCAACTATCAACTCGTGGATAACGAAGTGGAAAAGGATGCGATCACCGGCCTGCCGATCATCCACGCTTCCGGCATCAAGGGCGCCCTGCGCGCCGCGCTATCCTCCTCCGGTCAATACAGCACCGAGGATATCAACCGTATTTTCGGCACCGAGAGCAGCCGAGATATCCGCCATGCCGGTACGCACAAATTTTTGGATGCCACCTTGCTTTCCCGTCCCCTGCGCGTGGCCGGCAGCTGTGAAATCGCCGCGGTGAACGTCACCACGGTGGACACCGTCAACCGTTTTGTGGCGAAACTGGAAGCGTTCGGCGCTCCTCTTTCGGGACTTTTTCCCATCCGCACACCCGATTTCGGTCAAAACGCGTTCCTTGCCTCGGTGGAAGAAGCCATCCGCATCGAAGGCGAACCCACCGGCCGACTGAATGCCGAAACCAAAGCACAGCTCGCCCCGCTTTTCGCGGGCCCTTATGCCCTCGCCCAAAGCTTCGATGATTACGATCTGCCCGTGATCGCGCGCAACTGCCTGGTAAGAGGACACGAAAATCTGTGGTACGAAGAGGTCGTCCCGCATGGCAGCGTGCTGTATTTTGCGGTGGTCTATCCCGATAACACCCCCGAGCTTCTCTTCCCCCTCGTGGTACAAATCGGCGGCAACACCACCATCGGCTGCGGCTTTACCAAAATTTCCAAAATCTCGGAATCAACGGGGAGTGGTCAAGCATGAAAAACAAACGTCTTGACCGTTGGCTGATGCCGGCCAAGGAAGCGCTTGAAAAAACCGGCATCGCCCAAGACGGGAAAGTGGACAACCTCTACCGTTCACAGCTCTCCTTTTTCGGCGCTATCATGATGTCGGGCAGTCTGAAATCCGCAGCCGCCTTTTGCGCTGCACAAGGTGCCTGCGCCGTAGAACGCCCCCGTCTGCTGCAAGCCATCTATTACGTCATATCCGGCGAGCTTTTGGAAACCGAGCAGATTGTGCGCATCATCTGCGCCACCGACCGACCGCAGGAGCTCACACAACAATTCAAGGATGCCTCCGTCGCCTTAAAACTGGCGTTCAACTTTTTCGATATCGGCAAAGGGGGCGATACCCCGTGATAAACCTTCACCTATTGTTCAACAAGCTGTACTACGATAAGCTGGGCGCAAGCGCCGATCAACTGGTCGCCCATTTTGAACAAATGAACCGCCAAATCGGCGAAGCCACCTTTTCGCACACCGCCGATTACACCGACCTGCCGCTTGCACACGATGGTTTTCTGCTGGAAACGGTGTATCCCGGCTTATTAGCGGGTACCGGTGCACCGCACGGTCACAATCAATGCAAGGAAGAACTCAACATGGGCTTTTCGTTTGATTACGTCAGCGGTCAACCCTTCATCCCGGGTAGCACGGTCAAAGGCTCATTGCGCCATTGCTTCACGGAATACCCCGAGGAGGTGGCACGCTTTGCCGACCTTCCGGATCTTGCCGCCGTCAAAGCGCTGGAATCCGAAACGTTTGAGAACGGTGACGTGTTTTTGGATGCGGTCGTGTACGACGGCGACGCGCACCATCGCGTGGTCGGCTTCGATTCGCTCGCACCTCACAGGGTCGCCACCGAAAACCCCATTTCGCTGTCTTTCATCAAGCTTTTACCCGGCGTCAAATTGTCGTTCCGTTTTCTGTTATCGGACGGCATGCTGACCGCGCGTCAAAAATGCGAGCTGTTCAAAGAACTGCTCAAAACATTCGGCATCGGTTCCAAAACCAATGTGGGCTACGGCATCCTGGATGATTGCGATGCCTCGTTCCACGGCGATACGCCGACCGCCGCGGAACCCGACTTGTCGGCGCACCCCTCTGCCCCGTCCGTGCGTGAGATCACCATGAAGGTCTGCCCGCATTGCGGTCGACGGAACTTCAAATATCGCCGTATTGACAACGTCGTCACCGATCAGGTAAACTGGAACTGGACCAAAAACATTTGCTTTGGCAAGGATTGCGGGAGGTCGTTAGAATGAGTGAAACAAAACCGTTAATCAGTTACCACACCTTTATTTTCCCGTTTCTGTTCAACACCGGCGGGAAAACCGATCGCGCGCGCTTTTTGAAGCAGTTGCCCCCGCTCGGCACCGCGCTGTGCGAGGATCGGGTGGATTGGAACGCGGTCCCCGAAAAAGCGTTGTTCGATCAATATCGCTATTTCAACGTTGCAGCCCGCAACGCTATCTACACCGAACGCTTCGATCCATCGGACATCGTGTGGAACTACCGTTACGATCTCGAATATCTTTTCACTAAAAAAAGCGACAAGCAGTGGCTGCACAGCCGCAAGGATGCCGATAACCGCATGCAGTTTGTCATACAGCAGGGTGACTTCAAGGCAACGCTTGCCATCCACGGCGTCCGCCTGAAATTGTTCAACACCGGCATCGGCATGCTGGCGTTTGAGCTGGAAAACTACGAGCTTGCAGAAGAACGCGATATCACCCGCATCAACGATTACGGTCGCCGCACGTTCATGCCGTTTATCCAAAGCAATACCGATCGCACTTGTAGCAGCTGTGCCGAAAACGTCTTTCTCACGTGCGACGGCGCGGTGGTGGAAGCCGCCTCCGGCGCCGTTGGCGCGGCCGATTCCTCCCGCGCGGATCGCATCACGTTAGCGCCGTTCATCACCTACTTTTTGTCCAACGACGTTAGCATTGAACCGATCACCGACGAGCGCATGTTTGTGGCGTGCTTGTACGTCAACGATGCCTTTGCCACCGATATGGCCGCCTGGGACGATAAGGCGTGCGCCCACCGTTTTCTGGCTCATGCCGAAGCGCTCTCTCCCGATGCGGCAAACAGCGATGCCCGGCGGCTGTATGAAATGATGTTTGTGGATGGCGACGGCATCACCTGCCACAGCCGCCCCCTGTTAAAGCAATTGCTCGAAGAACATATCTACACCCGCTGGCTGGAATGTAAAACCGTCACCGGCATCACCGAATACAGCATGATAACCGTCACCACGCGGCAAGGCTTCGCGTTCACCGCCACCTCCTTTCCGTCGGAATACGTGGAAATGGTGTATTTGGCGTTGGCACAACGCGCCTCGCTGCTGGCCTTCGAACGCGCCATCAGCGAGATCGCCCGCGGCAATTATCCCGCCCACATGGATGACGTGCAGCGGCAGTACGTCATGTTCCAAAGCCAACTGCTGCTGCAGGAGGTTACCTCCCAACAGCAAGGTATCGAGCTGTATAACCTGCTGCTGGATAATCTGTTCATTAACCGTCAACAGACCGGCATCGAGATGCAGATCAAATCGCTGTTCGAATGGAATACCAGCCGCAACGAAAAAGCCGAAAACCGCATTTTGTTCTTGCTCGCCACGTTGGGCGTCGTCGAATGTGTCAACACCTTTTTCGGAGAGTGGTTCAACCTGCACCACGCGATCCTGCCCGGCATTGCGCTGGCGATCGTCCTGGTGCTGCTGCTCTATCACTTTGTGGGGCAGCGCATGCTCGGCATCGGCCGTCGCCGCAAAAAATAAAGCCAACAAGCGAGGGGAATCCCCCTCGCTTGTTCTTTTCTGCCCGCCGGGCGGTAATCGCTTGACAAGGCCACGCAGCGCAATTATAATATTCCCATAAAGGGGGCGTTTTTATGACCAGAGAGGATTTAATTTATCTGTTCAAAGAGTTTGTACAAGCCGTCCATTTTTGCAACGAAGCGTATGCCGATGAATTCGATGAATACTTTGCAACCGACGATCTCCCGGGCAAATTCACGTTTGACATCATGCCGCTCGCGTTTTACGCTGCGGGCGCCGATGGCAAGATCACCGAAAAAGAGCTCGAAAACGTCAACAACGTGCTGCAGCACCTGGGCACGCACGTGGACGAGGAAGGTGCCAAAGGCGCCTTGAAACTGGTCACCGAAGGCCACTTTGAGCCACCCGTCACGCTGGTCGTGTTTGTGGAGCAAGCAAGCATTCGGATTGCTTTGGCAAAACCGGAAGAGCGGGAAGCCGTCATCGAACAAGAGTGTGCGTTCCTCAACAAAGTGCTCGATATGTACGCCGAGATGATGTGCTCGATTGCAGAGTACATGACCCGCAGCGAAAAGCTGGTCATCGGCTCGTGCATGGAATCCGGCAAAATGTATGTCGAGTCGGAGCTTGGCGTTTCCTTTGAACTGAGCGACAGCATTTTGAATCGTCTGAAATAAAGCATAAGAAAAAGCGAGGTGGTTTCCCACCTCGCTTTTTTACGTGTAAGCAGGCTCCAAAAGTACCCTTTTTCTGCCGTGTCGAGCTCACTCTTGAATTGTGTCGCAAAAGGTGTTATACTGTCGAACGAGGGGAATCCGACAAACACACACATCCTCCCCGATACCTTTCAGAATCCGAGGTGGACCGTATGAACATACACGAGGAAAACTGCAAGAAAGAAACCCTCAGCCGTAAAAAACGGGTGTGGACGCTACTGGGCCGCATTGTATCGGGATCGGTGCTCATTCTGTTTGTCGGATTTATCATGTTTGCCCTGTTATTGGTCATCATGTATTTTATTTGAGGAGGAATTTTCATGAAAAAGCCCGTTCTGTTCGTTCTGTGTGCCATTGTGGTCGTGATCGCGTTGGTCGTATCGATTCTCTTTGTGTGGGGCGGTAAGGAAGATCAAAACGCGCCTCAGTTACCGGATCTCACCGGTTACTGGACCGTCGCCGCCGTGTATGCCAACGATACTCCCACCTTTGTGGACAACCAGTTCATGACGTTCCAAAACGGTACGGCTTCCATGTACAAAGACACCATCGATCAGGCATACGCCACCAGCACGTATACCGTAAACGAAGCGGCACAGCTCTTACTGCCGGATATTTCCCGCGAATATAAGATCGATAAAAAGACCGATCGTTGCGTCCGCTTGTATGAAAGCCCCACGCAATACATGCTGTTAATTAAAAACAAAGCCGATTCGCTCACACCTGCTGCCTGCACCGCCGAAGATCTGAACGGCAAATGGAACGTCGCCATGAAAGGCGATCAGTTCAACAACGGCGAAGTACTGGAGTTTACCGAAGGTAATCTCCGTTACTACAAGCAGGGCGCTTCCGAACCGTTTGCCACCGCCGCCTTTGTGCTGGAAAACGGCAGCATCCGCGCGGAATCCTTGGGCATGCAAATGAAATGCTATGCCACCTCCGATCAATCCTTCGCGTTGATCGAGCAAAGCGGCATCGTATGGGAGCTTGTCAAATAAAAGCCTATCACACAATCGTTCACGGAGGGGGTGGCAAGTTGTGCTGAAAATCATGCTGAAATACAAATGGTATCTCACGCTCATCGTGCTGCTGATGATCCTGGAGCCGACCATTAATTCCGCCTTAAATTTCTGGTTGCAGCGATTGTTCAACTCTGCCACCGTGGGGGCTGAAAAGCTGGCGATTCTGCGTTTACTGACAGGCGGTTTTCTGTTGTGGATGTGCAAGCGCTTGGTGACACATGCCATGCTCATCATCCGCGATCGGTATATCTGCAATATGAAAAGCGACGTCAAACACAAAATGTTTGTCAAGCTGTTATCCGTAAACACGTCCAATCTTTCGGAAAGCGCTTCCAGCGGTGAATTCATTTCCATGTTCACCAACGATATTTTGCTGCTGGAGCAGCGCTTTTTCAACCAGATCATGGGTCTCATTTCAGGCGTGTTTTCCATTTTGATCCTGGGCTGGTCGTTTGTGGCGCTCAACGCCAAATTGGCGTGGGCGATCATCCTGTTCGGCCTGCTCACCATGCTGGTCCCCGTGTGCTTTTCCAAAGCACTCAACTCCAAGAACCTGGTTTACACCAAAAAGATTGCCACCTTCACACAAAAGCTCAAGGAATACATCGTCGCCTACCCCACCATCAAAAACTATTCTGTGGAGGATGCCATCGAGCACAACTTTTTCGGCCTGAACAACGATACCGAGAACGCCAAGTTTGATGCCGATTGCACCATTTCGCTGGCCAACAGCATCGGCCAGTTATCCGCTTGGTTTATGCAATTCATCGGGGTTGGCCTGGGCATCATGATGGTGATTCGCGGCGAAATCCTAATCGGCACGGTCATCGCGGCGCAATCGTTTGCCAGCGACCTTGCCTTGCCCACGCAGAATATCATCATCAATATCAACTCCATTCGCTCGGTCAAAAACATCATCCGCAAGCTGGAAAATTTGGCAAGCGAATACGAAACCGCCGAACCCGCTGCCACGGAACGTGCCGGGTTACCGCGCAACGTTTCCTCACAGGAAAACGAAATCGAGTTTCGTAACATCTGTCTCAAGCTGGGCGAGACCACCATCATCGAGGATTTTTCGTTCACCTTTGAACGCGGCAAAAAATACCTCATTGTGGGTCAAAACGGCGCCGGGAAAAGCTCCATCTTCAAAACGCTCAAAAAATGGTATCGCTTCTGTTCGGGAAGCGTCACGGTCAGCGGCAAGGACATTTCCGAATTCTCCAACGAAGAGTTGAGCCACACCATCTCGTATTTAAACGAAAACGTGTTGCTGTTTTCCGGTTCGGTGCGGGATAACATTGTGCTCTTCCGCGACTGCGATGACGCTGCTTTGCATCATGCCGTGGCGGAATCTCACGTGGAACTGGATCTGACCAAAGAAATCATCGATGAAGGCCGCAACATTTCCAGCGGCGAGCAACGGCGGATTGAAATTGCGCGCGCGTTGTTGAAATCCGCGCCCGTTCTCATCTTTGATGAAGTGGTTTCCACCCTGGATATCGAAACCGCTTACGAAATCGAGCGCTCGGCGCTGGAGCTGCAAAACAAAACGGTCATTTTCATCTCCCACAACTTTTCCGGCAAGCTCATCCCGCGCTACGATCAGATCCTTGTGATGAAATCCGGAAAGCTGGAAGCCGCCGGCACATACAACGAGCTCATCACAAGCAACCCGTACTTCCGCAGCATTTGCGACATCAAGTTCGGTTGCACAACCGAAAAGGAGAACCTATGAACATCACTCACATTGCCGACATCGCCGAATTGCTCAGTGCTTTTGCCGCCATTTTAACAGTCGGGCTGGCGTTTATTGAGCTCACCTTCCGCAGCAAAGCCAAGCGTGCCGATATTGCCATGAACATATACGCCGATTTTCTGTATACCAAGCAGCAGTTGGCCTATGCCGTGGGAAGTGTGCAGTCGTTTGCCCGAAACGTGGGCCGTTGCTCGGAAACCGTACTCATTTCCTTTTGCCGGACCCATGCAATCGATCCGTCGATCTTTACCACCATTCACACCCTTACCAAGGAAAGCATCACCAACGCCGAACGCCTTACACAAAAGGAGAAAACGCGTTCCAAGCTGGTGTTGGACCTTTCCGGAAAGACCACCGATCTTTTGCTGTACATAAATGCGTTTTTTCAGGCATACGCCGCCGGCGGTCCTTACGACTCGGCCGATATTGAGAAAAGCTGTCAACACGTCACCGCTACCTACGAAGAATTATTGCCGCAATTGGAAGCGGCGGGCAGCGTGCTGAAAACCAATTTGAAAAAGATGCACAGCTCGTCTAATTTATACATTTCGGTCTTACTCGTTGCCGCTGTGGTGCTGCTCGGCATCTGCTTTCTTTTGTGATAAGACCCGTGTTATAAAGCGAGGATGCTTTGTCTCCTCGCTTTTTATTTTGTCGATTGTACGGTAATGGTTTACTTTTTTGTTTCATTATGGTACAATGTTGAGGATATTGCGGTATTTTGTTAGAGGAACGGAGTTTATCAGTTATGGAAAACCAACCTTACGTATTCATCAGCTACGCGCATCTGGACAGCAGCGAGGTGTTCCCCTGCATCGAAGCCATGAAGCAAAGCGGTGTTAACCTGTGGTACGATGAAGGCATCGAAGCGGGCAGCGAATGGCCCGAATTCATTGCCGAAAAGGTCGTACATTGCTCCAAATTCGTATTGTTTGTGAGCAACGCCTATCTCAATTCGCAAAACTGCAAACGGGAACTGAACTTTGCCATTTCCCGCAAAAAGGATATTTTGTCGATCTTTTTGGAGGATGTTACGCTGTCTCCCGGCATGGAAATGCAGCTGGGCACGTATCAGGCCATCTATCGCAAACGGTTCGATAACAGCGCCGTGTTCCACGCAACCGTTGCCGGCGAATCGTATTTCAATTCCTGCCGTTCGGGCGCCGTGTCCGCATCAACCGCTAACACCGTGAAGTCGGATCG
>JAZQIV010000039.1:0-13261 GCA_045541305.1 Acutalibacteraceae bacterium
GTAAGCATCCATTTCGGGGACGATACGCGTGCGAACGAACTCGGTCGCGAGCTGGCCTGCGAGATTCGCCACACCGGTCTCGTCAGCATCCTCACGGTCGATCTGGAACGAGCGCGCCCGCTCCATCGTCAGCTCGTACGGGCGCTGAGTTACCGTAACAGACCCACGTACAAAGCCTTGGTCGCCGTCACGATCATACGCAGCCGCACCGGCAAGGTCCAGTTCCGGTAACATAACGGTTTTCGCACCAACAAACTTGGCGCGGAAATTGTTGTCGGCAAAAAAGCCGGTCTTGGATTTGTGTACCACCGCTTTGTCAAGTTCGGCGGTCAGTTTGGTGTTAAACTCTAACGAATTGATTCCCATGGTTTTCTCTCCTTCTTTTTACAAAAAATTATAATGCGGCACGCACGCCGTCCAGCATTGCCTGTACGTACGGATCCACCGAATCGGGGTCCGGTACGTCTGCAGACATACTGCCCATGGCGCCCGCTGCAGCCTTCGCTGCGGTTTGGTTGTTTTGGGCGATCTTCTTATCCTCGACATGCCGATATCGCAGGTAAGCGTCCAAAAGATGTACTTTGGATTTCACAGCCGTTTGAACCACCACTTGTGGAATGTCCTTAAACTCGGCAAGTTCTGGGAACTCGGCTTTCAGTTCCAGATACTCCGCGGCCAAGCGTTCGGTTTGTTCCTTCTTGGCACTTTCGGCGGCTGTCTGTTTTGCCTGCAAGGTGGCGGTTGCCGCAGCTTGGCGTTTGTTCTTCTCAAGCTCCAGCAGCCGATCCGCAATGCCGCGGTTGCCGTTGGCCTCTTTGAGGAAACGTTCATACATCACCCGCTCTTCGGCTGCGGCAATAGCTCCGATCAACTGCTCCGGTGTTTCTCCGCGTTCGGAAGCCATGCGACACAGATTATCCCACACAGGCGCAATCTCATCGTATTGCATGCCCCGCTGTGCATACGCGGTCATTTCCTCCACTGTCAACTCGCGGGTGTCCTCGCCGTATGACACCGGATATCGCATCGGTTCTGCCGATTCGGCATCGGCGGGGTCGGCGTCGGCAATAGTTTCTTCGGTGGCGGGGACTGCCGGTTGCGCAGGCTCTTGGCCGGTTTCTGCTGTCTCGCCAGTCTCCGCGATCGGCACCGTTTGCTCCTCGGCAATTTCTTCCGCAACGTCCGTGCTTTCCTCTGTCAAAATCGTTTCGTTCTCCATATGCTACCTCCTTTCCAAAATCGTGTTCGGATCAATCTTCTGTTGAGCGTCACCGTTATAGTTCAACATGTTTTGAAATTCTCGGTTGCGAACGGCAACGGCGCGCTCTGTTTCTCGGTTGCTGTGTTCGGGTCGTTCTCGCGCCCGATTTCCTTTTCGTTCCTTCGGCTTTGCTTTTACGTCCCACCATCGTCCTATGGCAATCCCTATCACCATAGCAACGATCACAAACAGTTCACTCATGTTCTTCTCTCCTTTTTATCCCCATCCGCCTTTCACGTCGGCGGCGGTAACGCCCGTTCGGCTCGGCCGCGGTGCTCGCGGCTCGTTTTCGGACGGCTTGAAGTTCTTTACGTCCTGCATCGCATACCGCAACGCATCCATCAGATGGTTATCCTTGTCCACCGGGTCGTTGAGCGTGTTTCCCAACTTATCCTTTTTCCAGCAATACGCCGCGATCTCTGTCGCCGTATGTTTGCAAAGCGGATGAATGATGATCTTATATTCCTGCAGATTCGCAATACCGTTTCGGATACTGTCGGCGCCTTTTTCAGACCCACGTACACGACTGATCCCCATACGCCGCAGATCCTCGTTACTCTTGGCCTCGGCGCAGTCGGCAATAATACGTTCTTTTTGGTATCCCTTTTTGATGATCATTGTTGCGATATCGCTGTTCAGCATTTTAAGGCCCTCATACTCGTCGTATACGTACACCACTCGTTTTAAAGGATTCACCACCGCCGCAACAAATGCCGCAGGATCGTTGGAGTATCCGTAGTCTAAACCAAAGATGTGTCGCCATTGCCACGGCTTTTCTTTGGTGATCTCCTTAACCTCAAAGCCCTCAATGTGCCAATTTTCGTAAATTAATCCTTGTGAAATTCCCCAGTTACCGAGTCCCGCTACCTCATATTTTCGGGGATTCTCCGCCTTCATCCGCTCGTATATCGCGCGGTCGATATCGGATAAATGCTCGTTGCACAGATAATTTGTGGTGATCGCAAGTGTGTCGTCTCTTGGATTGTCGAAAAATTTTCGCTTTAACCAATGGTGTTCGTTCCACGGGTTAAAGGTGATCGTGGTTTGAGGAAACAACGGCTCCGGCATTTCGCCACGCGGCACGGATAAGTCGAATGTATCGAACGCATCTTCCGCTTCAAGCTCGTACGCTTCCTCTACCCACACCCAGCACAAATACCCTTTGGAAACGGTAGTCGAAGCAAGCTTAAATGCATCATCAAATCCACGGAACAGAATTTTTTGCCCCGTGGGCAAATAAGTGATCTCCATCGGCGACACCGTGGCTTTCCACCATCGGCCCACACACAGCCGATTGATTGCCCATTGCAGCTGTGCAAATGTGCTGCTGCGGTGTGTCGTCATGACCTTGCGCACCACCAGCGCATTGGCTAAACGGTATTCCGGCTTCATCATCATCGATATGAGCCGCAACGCGGCCGTGGTGCTTTTTTTGCTGGCTTTGCCGCCTTTTACAACACAATATCGCTTGCGGCAAGTCCAAAATTCATCGTACCCCGCGCCGACGATTTCTTTCAGCGAAATAACGGTCTTATCCATCGCCCGTCACCCCGATATCGTCTTGGATGAATACGGGACCATCGCCCACGTCGCGATTGTCTTTTTCAAACATTCCCAAGTGTTTTGCCAAAAGCTCCAAACACCTGGTGGCACCTTTGCTGTCCAGCTGGTACTCGCCGGTATTCACCATCTTATGTTCGGCATAATCCCACTCCTGCACCGGTACCGCCTGTGTGCATTTTTCATACAATTCAAGCGCACGGATCACAATAAGATCGCTGCTCAGACACAAGCGTTCCGCCTGCTCCTTTTGCAGTTCGCGGATCCGCGCCATCACCCGCTCGTCTTTGAGTAACCGACAAGCGGTTTTTGCGGCGCTTTTTTCGGCATAACCGGCGCGTTTCGCCGCGGCCGTACCGTTATAATCCACCGCATATTCTAAACAGAACAACTCTTCTTTTCGCTTTAGATCCGCACCTTTTTCACTCAACCTCGCCACCTTCTTTTGGGGATTCGCACAATTAAGGATTAAATGCGCGTGTGTGCGCGCCGTGCCTTCCCATTTCTTCCCGTACGGTCGGCAGTCCCGCCCCCTGCCGAAAATCCCACCGGTCACTGTGCCGGCACCAACGTAAAAAACCGTGCGACTTCTTCGCACGGTTCCATTAAATCCAGTATAGTCATAAAAATTGCCCCCGGGGTATCATCTTTTGCCCGCTCGGTTTTTACCGGGCGGGGTTCTTCTTTTACCACAAATGCAAATATTTCGCCACGTAAAATAGGAACCGCCGCCGCCATCGGCTCCACGTGCTCACCCCTGCCGTATACGGATACGGTCGCTGATAGCGTACGTTATTGAACACTATCATACGATACTCTTCCGGAAGTTGATTCAACGCCCGCTCGATGGCATCCAGTTTTTCTGACACCTCCAGAAGCCGTTCGGCTTTTTGCTCGGTCGGGTCACCGATCTTGGTCCCGCGCGGTTGCCCGTCTGCTGACGGCGCCGAACCATTTAGGATATCCCGATACTCTTCGCAAAGCCGATCGTAATCACGCACCGCGTATAATGCTTGGTAGTAAACCGCCTTAGGGAGCCAAAACGGATTGTTCCTCTTCACTTGGTATTCTCTCATTCTTCTTTTCAACCTGCTCTTTCTGCCGTCGCCGTTTCTCGGCGTCCCGTTCCACCTGCATTCGCGCCACTGCTTTGCCGTAGGAGAGTATGATTTTTTCTTTTTTATAAAAGCGATTGATATACGCGAACACCGGCTCAAAAGCGGCGTTCTGCCGTATACGCGCCCGCTCCTCTTTCAGTCTCGCCTCTTCTGCTTCTCTGCAGTCGGCAGAACAGAATCGGCTTTTCTTACTTCTGCTGGTAAAGAGCGTTCCGCAGTATTCGCACTTTTTCATTTTACCGATCACTTTGTAATTATCACCGCTGCGCATGCTCTCCCTCCATCCTCGGCGGATCCGGGAACGGCATCCAATGCGTTACTCTCCCACCGTGCTGAAATGCAAAGTCACGACGGATGTTGGAATAGAAATCTCTCCCGACTTTGCCGTTTTCGTATGCCACGATTACGTAATCCTCATTCTCCGGCAATCGATCTGTAACCGAGATCCACCCCATAACCGTCGGCGCTTCGTCGATCATCTTCGCAATCGTGTCTTTTCCGGCGACGGATATGTACTTTCGCACCCGCTCGACCAATGCGTTCGCATCAATCAGTCTGACCTCATTCATTGTTGGCACCCTCCATTTCTTCAACATAACACCACGATTGCGGCGGTCGTTTAATCGGCTTTAACCCATCGCAACCGCAGTCGCTTTCGTCATATTCATAACCTCTGCCGTCAACGAAATACTCGCATTCTTCACAATGATCGCCATCATAAAACTTTGTGCAAAAGGTATGAAATTCGTATAACTCTTTCGGCTTGTCATAGATTACAAGATCGGATATGTGCCAACCGTAGCCCGTTTTGTTTGCTCCAACATATTTAGCGACCTCATCAAGAGAAAGGCAAGACCTTGATAATTCATACCACATCCAATTTTGAACCGCAGAATTGGAATGCACTTTAATCGGGTATATTTCATCGCACGCAAACTCGCCTATGACTTTGCCACCGTCAACACAAAGTTTTTTAGGTTTACCATAACCAAACAATGTGTCGTAGGATTTTGTCATATAGATATAACACTTAAACGGCGTTTCCAGTTTCGGTCTTGTCTTTCGCACCTCAACCGTCTTTTTGCCGCTTGCAATCAGTTCGCACCATTTCGGCTGTATACTTATCAATACGGATTTCATTTGGTGTCACTCCTGTTCATAGTTAGCAAATTCGGTTTCTGCGTTCGGCTTGTGCAACGCCAAATCAACGTTATCTATGCAAGAATAGCAAGGTGCTTCAACCGTCATTTTGCTTTTGTGTTTGCAAGTCCCACACGGTGAACGGTCATATCCGTTTTCATCTATGTAACCTTTCATCACTCCGCACCGTCCTTTTCAAGAATATCGTCTATGGCGTTAATATTGTTCATAATAGGCTCGGCATACTTATCTTCAAGAGCAAATGTAATGCCCTCAATCGTTCCTAACAATCGCATTATGACTGCTTTGTCTTTTGCCGTCATTCACCCTCACCCTTTCTGTCTATCCCGCCTACATTGTCGGCAGGAACAATTGTGTTTCACTTTTCCGTATCTATCGCAATCGTGCCACGATACACCATCAAACACACGGTAAGTGCCACCTGCTGTTGGATATGCATAACCGATAACAACATCATAATATTTTGTCATTTTCCCTCACCCTTTCCGTCCATCTTTGCGCCGCAGTTGCGGCAAAATTTGTGGGTTTCGTTTACGGGTTTCTTGCGGATGTTATACGTTCTTCTTGTTGGGTTATAGCTGATTTTTTCACCACACTGCGAACAATACCACAAATTAGACTTACCATTGCAATGCACCCACTCACCGTGCTGCACCTCTGCCACATCGGCAGCCGGAACATAGTGGTCGTTGAAGAAGTGGCACTTTTTGTTGTTGTCGTCCCTGTGTTCGTTAAATTGTTCGCACACATAAGAATGAAAACAACTTCGACAAATGCTTTTGTTTTGCACCGCATCTTCACGCTCGATATATTCAGGCATCGTCAGTCACCGTCCCTCTCCCGGACTCCAAGAAATTAACAAAACGCTCATAACAACCAAGGCACAGGTCCATGCGCTGCCCTGTCCCGGCTCGGTATTCACCCGGTGTCCAAAGCTGGATCCGCGCCGATTCCGCAGCGGCCATTTGCGCCGTTGGACCAATTATTTCCGCGCCGCAAATGTCGCATATATATGACACGTTTCTACTCATCGCCTACTCCTCCTGCAATTCCACAAGAAGCATCTTCCCCATTGCCTTGGCATATCCCCACTCACGACACGCGCCGCGACTGTCCTTCCAGCCGGGCAGCAACACCACCGCATCCGCAACGTCGATCATCGGCAAACAGATCCTCATATAAGCATCACAATCTCCAAGGCCTTGCGGTAGCTTGGCTGGGTTAAGCACCTCGTGCCCCTGCGCCGTTAATCGTTCCTCCGCTTCGGCAAATTTCCGCTGATAATCGTCGGACCCCGTAATCGGCCCGGCAAGGTAAATGATCACATCTATCACCCGTCTTTCTTTTCGGTGTTGTATGTGCTTAACAAACGATGAGTTAACTCCTGAAGCTCATCGAGAAACTCTTGTTGCAGCACATGCACAACCGGCATAATTACGGCTTCAAGCATCATTCCCCGCTTTACCACTATGTAACTCTCCCCGTTCTCGGTTTTTCTCTCCCATAAACTGATATATCCATCGTCCTCAATAGGATCCAGATACTTTTTGTTTATGAATGTCACGCCTTGTCGAGTGGCAAGACTAATCAATGAATTGTCTCCGCCAATCGGCAACTGAATTTTTTCGTAAAAAACCTGTTTCTCACCGGTGGCCGCGTCGGAAAAATCATATATTGCCGGCAATGCGTCGTGCAACTCCACCTCTACAGAACTCGGCAAATCATACGCCGCCACAAGTGACTGTTCATCAAAAAGCGGCAGTCCCCAAAGAGGATACACGGCTCTCCCGTCCGAGATCCACTGCGTGCCCTTTCCTCTAAAGAGTGAAATTTTGTCACACTTTTTGAAAATGTTGATAATTTTACGGATTTCCATTATTAACAACCTCCGCCAACTCTTCAATTTTCTCTTTTGCACCGCCCAATAACGCGGCAGCCGCCCGCGCCAGCTTGGAACCTTGTTCAGCATCCCGCTCCTTGGCGCCGCCGATCATCTCCACCAGTTCGTTGAGCACCTTCGCGAGCACCGTCTTGCAATACGCCGAAACGATCGCCGCATCCTGGTTGCCGGCAATTGCCATTTTCTTTTTAAGCCCATCCAACTCCGCGCGTAATTCCTCGTTTTTTCGATCGGCCTGCTCATAACGGATCTGTGCATCGGCTGCCGCCGTCTTGGCGGCTTCTTCTTTTGCCTTTTCAAGATCCTTGGCCGCCGCCTTTTCGATCTTTTTCGTATTCGCGGCAACCGCCTGTTCCACGGCATCCTTTACCGCCTTGGCCTGGCTTGCCGTCACTTCGGCCCGCGCTTTCCGCACCGCCTCGTCAATTTCCTTTTGGTGTTTCTCCCGTTCCTGCTCAAGCAGCTTCTCCAACTCCAGCATACGTCCGCTCTCTTCTTCTGCCTGTTTCCCCTTTGCCCACGTATTTGCTTCTTCCAGTTCCGACTTCAGCCGTTCGTTCTCTTCCATGGCAAAGGTCAACTGTTCGCCTTTGTTGTTGAGATCATCCACCAGCCGCTTCATCTCGGCGGCCGACATGTTCTCCAGGTCGTAATTTTCTGCCACATCATCCCGCTGAACCGGCGACACCTGCGACAACAGTTCCAGTTTCGTGATACCGAGCTTTGCGTTATCTTCCATCACCCGCTCGCCCAATCTTTCATAAGCGGCAATATAGGTGTACGCTTGCCGTTTGCGGATTCCCACCTGATTTTCCACATAATCGTCAAACGTTTGGTCAAACGCTTCGTATAACCGTTCGTCTTTCATTCGCTTCAACAATCTTGAAAACTCCACCAACGCACGTGCGGCGGTGTTCCCGCTCGCCATGATCTGCGCGTGTAGTTCCATAGCCTCTTTGTATCGTTCATTGCTGAGTTCCATCGTCATAGTTTTTTCATCCTTTCTGTATCTCGTGCAGTCAACTGCAAAATCAGGCTATCGCCTTTTTCGGTCCGGTCCACAACTGCTTTAAAAAATTCTCGCAGAATTTTCGCACCTCATCCGGTGCCGGTTTGTCACCGTATCCGTATAACTGAATGATCGTACCATCGTGAACGTTGGCTTGCAGGGTGTATAACGGCTTGTCCGGTTTTTCTACCGAACGAATAAAAAATATCATCCGCTCCCCACCCAAATGCGCATCTCTATAGGTGGTACCGCCCACGCAATGGCATAGGCTTTGCCCTTCTGCGATCAGATCCGTGCGCAGCTGCGGAAACACGACCACGTATTTCTTGTCGCTGTACCCGTACATTCCTTGGTACAATTCCGCGCACCGCTTAGCAAAGTGTTCGTTTTCCTCCTTATTGCGTACCAACTGGATCCGATTTGCCAGACGGTCGTGCTCTTCCTTCAGCTCTCGCGGATATCTCACTGACTTGTTGCTCATATCCACGTGAAGTTCGTCGCACATTGCCAAGTAATCCTTGTACCACTGCTCGATCTGTGCGAATTTTCGGTCCGGATACATTGCATTCCATTTCCCAAACAGACGGATGTACTTATCGATACCCAGCCGATTCATCATATCCCCGCTCCCGAAGAAACCGCATTGGATCCTTCGTACCGCCTCAAACCGATCGTCCGATATCACTCCCACCTTTTCGAGCGCTTTCAACTCGTGGAACGTAACGTCATATTTGCGCGCCAACCGCCGCAAATGTGACGGCACTTCAATGTCGTAGTTCAATATTCGTTGTTGCTCCAAAAGTCTCCACATGCCCGCTTTGGCGAAATACTCAGCATTTGGCTTTTCGCGCAAGCATTGCAGAATGTAAAACAGATCTCCCTCGTATCGAATCCCGTCAAACGCCGAAACGTTCACATTGCAGAAGCGATCTCCGAGTACGTCTTTTAAGTTGCCTGTGTAGATCCACGCGTCGTATAAGTATTCGTTCCCAAACTTGCACCGCTTCCAATTCCATCCGTAACCATAGTAGGTGGCACACACCATAACGTAGTTATATACCCGCCGTTTGTTGTTCTCGACCGTTTCCAGCATACGACGCTCATCATAGTGTCGATATCCCTTTTTATGTCCGTCTCCAAACACCCGCATGACCTCTGTCACACGGTAGTACAAGTCTCCATCCTTGCGCACTACTGTCCACACCTTTTCACTGGCATCCTTCGTCGGTAGCCACTCCTTCTGCCAAGTGACAGCAGCGCCGCATTTACGGCAGGTGCATGTCATTTTGTGTTGTGGTACACCTTTACCAACGGTATATGTCTTTCCGCAGGCGGAACATTTCACGCGACGCTTTCCCTTCACGATCTTCGAATAAAACAGATACTGCGGCATCTTGCTGTCCGCAAACGCATCAATTCCGACAGGTAACGGTGGCATTGCCTCAAAGTGCCGTTTCCGCCGTTCTGCTTCGTTGTGAAATTGCTGTTGCCGCTTGCGCTCTCCCTTTCGGCTGTCAAATTCGTCACACCATTTCAGAATGTCGCCGTAATTGGTGTATACGTCCAGTGCTTTAAAGTACGCTTTGGCAACCCGCTCGCTGACTTCGTCGTGATATTCGGTGCTGATTCCTCGCGTATAATAAAAACTCGGTCGGCCGCGCAGGATACTGGATAAAAACTCCGTTTCCCAGTGTTCACCGTGCTGCTTGATACTGTTTACCCCATCGGTAAAGAATCGCGCCTTCACCGTCTTTTGCGGGATCTCATATACCGTTACCGCCAATATATCGTCATGTTGCACGGCCAGCGCCAGCCACCCGGCCTTTTTCTTTTTCGCAAACTCTTCCGGCAACGGCGGGATCGGCAGAACGCTGAGTTCTTTCTTTTTCAGCATCCGACCCACCTCATTCCAAAAAACTTTCCAGATCAAAGTCGATATGTATGACTTTGTTTTCGGTTTTCTCCTGCTCGGCAGCCGTGATCTCCATGCGATACTTGATATCCGCCGTTGGCAGATAGTGCTGTACAGCGCGGCGGAATATCTCAAAATCCGAAATATGACCACTCACACCTTTACTGATCTCCTTGCAGCACTCCTCAAAGCTGCCACCGTTATACACAGCGGTCGCAAAGTCGATCGACTGCGTGCAAAACTCGATCAGTGCCTTGGCGGTTTCGCCGGCGATCGCCTTTTCCACCCTGCCGCCATCGGTCAGTTTCTTTTCGTTGTTCAGTTTCTCTATTGCTCGTTCTTGAACGGTTGTCATTGTCTTTCCCCCTTTAACAGGTCATTGCATCTTTTTGCGGTATGTGGGCACATACGCTTGTACCATCTGTTCGTACTCGCTCTCCGCCTCATGTGTATCGGCAATTGCTTTCTCGTTATCGTATTGCCCTTCCATAATTTTAAAAAAATTCCCCGCTTTCATACACCAATCAAAGCCACAGTTTTTCCACCTTCCGTTTCGTCCGGTCAAAAAATCGGAAGCTTCGATTCGCAAGAAGAAATCCGTGATCTTATCTGCGCCGCCTAATCGCTCTACTGCTTTTCGAATAGCCGTGCGTCGCGCATCCGTCAACGCGATCACTTTCGGCAAAGACGGACAAAGTCGATTAAATTCTTTTCTGATTTTTTCATAATCCAGTCTATGGTTTTCCGGTTGTTGAACGGTTGTCATGATCTGCATCTCCTTTTATGTTCAGATATGCGAGTATGTTCTGACTCGCTTGTTTCCAGCCGCGGCAGATCGTCACAGCATACCCTTGCCAATCCAACTGTTCCAACCACCACAACTGTTCTTTTGTCGCCTTGCCGCCCTCCACACGTTTGAGCTCCACGTATAGCCCGTGAAATCGTCCGCGCGGTACCGGCAGGCAAATATCCGGTACGCCCGGTTTCAGCCCCATGGCTTTCAATATACCGGCAGCAGCCTTGCTGCGTTTCCCTTCGTTTGGGACGTGATACATCAGTCTGAGTTCGGGATGGATCCCGGCCATCATGTTGGCCCACTCAAACAAAGCCAGTTGCTCCTCTGTTTCTGTCATGATCGCTTGTCCTGCTCGCGCCATGCTATCGTCCACCTTTCCCCGGGCCCGCTCGCGGATCGGAAACCTCGATCATGATATATCGTTGATACGGCATGCCTGTCCATTCGTGCACACCGCATACAACGCCATCCTCCGGTATGTAATATCCCTTCTTCGGTCGTGGATCTTCCTGCCACTTATCCGCATGAATGATCTCGGTTTTCACGATCGGCTTTTTGAGTCCCTTACTTTGCGTCCACCGTTTCCGTGTCGCTGCTCCCGGCTTGCTAAACGTCTGTGACGTCTCTTTGATCAGATATGAGGCGAGTTGCGCATAGTTACCGCTGCTGTCCAACGGTGTAATATGCGGCCGCCCATACGGCCAAAGTTGATATAACACCTTCATTGGAATGGATCCAATCACCAAATGATGGTGTATGCGCTTGTTCTCATACTCCGTCACCGTGATATAACGCACTTCCACGTTGTTTTCGCGGCAGTACTTTCGGTATCCGCGCAGAAACAACTCCAGATCGCGACGCGCCTCCTCCGGCTTCCGCTGATACAATCGCTTGTACCCCAGCACCAAATGCCAGTCACCAAAGCCAAAGTTTGTGTTGATCAACAAACGCAGTCGCGTTTCCGCGTTCCGTTGGTTGATCTCCTTTTGCTCTTCCTTGGTCGGCTCTCTTCTCGGAGATCGTTCACACCGTTTCCCGTATCGGGCAGAATAATGCTTGCAAACCTCCACCGTCCGGCCGGCTGTAATGGTCTTCTTGATATACGGCATCCTGTCACCTCTCTGTGTCGGTTAGATAATACTTTGAACAAGGTCGCAAGGCGCGCCGTTTCTCGCTTTTTTGAAAAATTCGACGCGCCCGAAAATGCAGTAAAACGATTGACAGGCAATGCCCTTTGTGGTATCATAAGTACATGGGCATTTGCCCTGTCATTTGTGTGGACTCCCGCAGGTTTCTCAGGCCTGTTGCGGGAGTCTTTTTTCGTCTTCTTCCCGCTGTGCATTCCGATACTGCATTTTGATGGATTGCAGTTTCCATTCCAACACCTCCGGCAACGGATAAAATGCACGGTATTTCTCCACCATATCCAAATCGAATCGCAATCGCTCCAATTCGGAAAGCGGGGTGTTTACTCTGCCGTTTACGTCGATCATGCGTTGCTCGTATTCCGGACGAATGATTGGCGACTGTAAATCCGCAATATATCGGCTCGGTCCATCCGGATCCACCCACGGGCTGATCGCGTCAAACGGTCCAAACCGTGCCTCGATGCGCTTGCGCATGACCATGTCCACCTTACTGATGAAGCTTGTCCACGCTTTATGTATCGATAACGTGCTTCCACACATCGGCTCGCGACGCCCGCTCTCGCGATCGATCGTGTACACTTGGTATCGCCCTTCGTCTTCAACCAGGACCACACCTGCAAATTGAAACAATGTCCGTTCATTCGAACGTTGAATATCGATCGGATTCATTTTCTTTCACCTCCTCAAAACCAAAAAGCCGATCCAGCTTGTCCGCCCACCGTTCGGGTATGTATCGCTCGGCAAGGTACATGAGCGCAAATGCGATAAACATATACCCCAGTGCTACCAATGCAAATGCCATAAGCACCATTCCTTTCAACGTCATGCCGTCGCAGGCGCCGGCTCGCCGCGCATCTCACGAATTTTGATCAACTTCTTATATTTGCGTTCCAGATCGGAAACATCCAACCCCCACACCTTAAATGCATACTCTGCATTGATACAGGTATAATCAAAAACCACCGGATGATCACCGTTTGCCGCCATATGCTCCCACACTTTCTTCTTTAACGTGTAAGCGCGTGACAAAGAACAACCGAAAATCTGCATAATATCCTTGTTGCTAAACTCGTTCTGCGAATAATACAACTCCAGCGCAACAGCAATGTTGAAATTTCGTTTTTTCACAACTTTCACACTCCTCTCACAAGATCTTCAACCGTCACGTCCAGCGCATCCGCGATCGCTTCGACCGTGGTCAACGTCGGCGACCGAAAATGGTTCTCGTAATCGAACAAATCTTCGTGGGAAATCCCCACTTTGGCCGCCAACTCTTCCCGAGTCATGCCCTTTTGCTCACGATAAAAGCGGATCTTCATTCTTTGCATTGCTATCACTCCTCTCACTTATCATGTCCATTTTTAAGATTCGCCCTCAGACGGCGGCCGGAACTTCG
>JAZQIV010000040.1:0-7752 GCA_045541305.1 Acutalibacteraceae bacterium
GCAAGCCGTCGTGCAACGCTTCCACAATGGCCTGCGAAGAACGGAACGCCTCTTTGCCGCCGCGCAGCACACACACGTTGCCGCTTTTAAACGCCAGCACCGCTGCATCCGACGTTACATTGGGACGACTTTCGTAAATCATCGCTGTCACGCCCATCGGCACCGATACTTTTTCAATCACCAACCCGTTTTCACGGTCGATGTGTTCGATCACGCGTCCCACGGGGTCGGGCAGCGCCGCCACCTCGCGGATTCCCTCTGCCATCGCCGCAATACGCGCTTCGGTCAATTGCAAACGATCCACCATCACGGTGGATAACGATTGCCGTGCCGCTTCCACGTCCTCGGCATTGGCACCAAGGATCGCTTCGGTGTGCGCAAGCAACGCATCCGCCATCGCGTGCAGCGCGTTGTTCTTTTGTTCAGTCGTCAGCAAGGCTGCTTTGGCACAAGCGCCTTTTGCCGCCTTCAGAATTTCCTGTGTGGTCATACCGTCGCCTTCTTCCCGCAAAAGCGTGTGCCGACGGCTTTGCCGTTCACAATTTCATACAGTACATCGGGGTTCTCACCGTTGGCGATCACCATATCAATGCCGGCCACCGTTGCGATCTGTGCCGCGTGCAGCTTGGTCGCCATGCCACCGGTACCGAGTGTTGTGCCCGCACCGCCGGCCAGCGCCAACACCTCATCGTTCAGCTCTTCCACCAACGGAATCAGCCGTGCATCGGGATGGGTATGCGGATCGGCATCGTATAACCCGTCAATATCCGATAACAAAATCAATAAATCCGCCCCCGCATTCACCGCCACGATAGCTCCCAACGTATCGTTGTCACCGATACCGATCTCTTCTGTGGCAACGGTGTCGTTTTCGTTAATGATCGGCAGCGCTTCCAGCTCCAACAAGCGGAACAACGTTTGATGGAAATTGGCGCGGCGCTTTTCATCGTTTAAATCGTCACCCGTCAGCAGAATCTGTGCCACCGTGTGGTTGTATTCCGCAAACAGCTTATCGTATGTATACATCAGCTCACATTGGCCAACCGCTGCAGCCGCCTGCTTGGTCGCCATGTCGGCAGGGCGCTGTTTGAGCGACAATTTGCCCACGCCCATACCGATCGCACCGGACGAAACCAGCACTAGCTCGTGCCCGGCGTTTTTCAAATCACTCATCACCTTGCACAGCTGCTCCACACGGCGGATGTTGCTATGCCCCGTCGCGTGTGCCAGCGTGGAGGTGCCTACTTTCACTACAATACGCATGGTATTTCCCCTTTTATCTGACCGCTCATTTCGCGTGCAGCTGTGTTTGAATCGCATCAATCAACGCCGCCACGTCCGCAAACACCTTATTCGCAGTATCACCGGCTTCCATGGTGCTGAGCACCGTCAGCACGTACGGCTTCGGCGCGTACACAATCGCCGCATCGTGGTACGCGCGGCTGTACACGTTGCCCACGTCCTGCAGCCCGTATTTGTGTGCCACCGCATACGAGCCACCCAACGCAGCGGCCAGCTGGTTGTCGGCAGTCGTGGTGGTCAACCAGGTTTTAAGCATATCGGCTTTTTCGCCGCCTTTTTCAATAAACGCGGCAATGTCCTCAAAATACAAGCCCGCATCCCGCGCCGACAGATACCCAAACCGCGGTTTGGGGAACTGCAGCACGCAAGCGCGATCCGCATTGGCACGGATGCCCAGCTTGTCTGCATATTGGTTAAAGCCCGTAAACCCAAACTGCTCGTTGAGCATGTAATACGCCGTATTATCGCTGTAACGGATAGCATATTCCATCAGCTGCTTGTTGGTGAACGCCGTGCCGAGCGGTTGGTCGTCCACGTATTTTGTACCGCCCTGACGGGTGGTGGTCTTCACCGATTTTGTAAGATCCGCACCCGACTCCAACAGATACTTCACGTACGGCGCTTTGATAACACTCGCCGTTTGGTAAATCTCATCCGCACGGAACTCAATACTGTACCCGTTCATTAAATCCTTATAATAGAATGACAATTCACTCTTGTGCGGGATGCATACACTGCGCAACCGCCCCAGCAATTCCGGATCCACCGTTTTGCCGTCGGGGCAATTCACCAGCAGCTCACCCGCCGTGGCGTTTGCCGCCTGCGTGGTGGTCGGCGCTTTGGTGGTCGTGGTGGTCGGCACCGTGGTGGTTGACTCCGTCGTGGTGGTGTCCTTCCCTGTTCCGCCGGTACAACCGGTGCACAACAACGCCACACATACCGCAATTGCCGCGATTCTCACTCCGTATTTTTTCATATAAAACGCCGCCTTTCCGCAACTTTTAACAACCCGACCGAGTGTTCCTAACCTGTTTTTTCGGTCAGATTGACGACACCCGACCGAAAATTTTCTTCCGTTTTTGAAATAATTTGAAAAAATATAAAAAAACCTGCCAATTTTCAAATTCTCATTGACAACGGCAGTTATTTCCTGTATTATAGTATACTGCATTATCGTAGGGAAGTATGCGAATACCGTGTATAGTGTACCATATTCGCCTGAAAAAAGCAAGATTTTTTTGAGCGATCGGTCCCCTTCCGTGCGGTATGAAAGGTAACGGTTTCGTCGCCCGTTTTCGGGCGGCAAGGTAAACTATAAAACAGGAGTGATGGAAACCGATGGTTAATATCAAACCGGTCCAATTAGGCAAGACCACCCGTATGAGCTTTTCGAAGATCAACGAAGTGCTGGACATGCCGAATCTCATCGAGATCCAAAAGAACTCGTATCAGTGGTTCTTAGAAGAAGGTCTGAAGGACGTCTTCAACGACACCACAACCATCACCGATTACACCGGTAACTTGTCGCTGGAGTTTTTGGACTACCGGCTGGATGAAACGCCGAAATACACCGTGGAGGAATGCAAGGAACGTGACGTAACCTATGCAGCCCCCTTACGCGTGCGCGCGCGTCTTATCAATAAAGAAACCGGCGAGATCAAAGAATCCGAAGTCTTCATGGGCGATTTCCCGCTCATGACCGAAAGCGGCACGTTCGTGATCAACGGTGCCGAGCGCGTGATCGTATCGCAGCTCGTGCGCTCTCCCGGCGTGTACTACGGCATGTCGTACGACAGCACCGGTAAGAAGCTCTTCACCTCCACGGTCATCCCGAACCGCGGCGCATGGCTGGAGTATGAAACCGACTCGTCCGACGTGTTCTACGTCCGCATCGATAAGAACCGCAAACTGCCCATCACCGTTTTTGTGCGTGCGCTGGGTCTGGGCTCGGATGCAGAGTTGCTCGATTTCTTCGGCGAAGACGAGCGCATTCTCGCCACGCTGGAAAAAGATATCACCAAGAACACCGAGGAAGCACTTTTGGAAGTGTACCGCAAGCTCCGCCCGGGCGAACCGCTCACACTGGAGAACTCGCAGCAGCACCTCGAGAACCTGTTCTTTGACCCCCGTCGGTACGATCTGTCCCGCGTGGGCCGCTATAAATACAATAAAAAGCTCGGCATCTCCAACCGTTTGGCTGGCTGCTGCCTGAGCCGCCCGATCGTCAACCCCGTCACGGGTGAAATCATGGCGGAAGCCGGCGAGGTCATTCGCCGCGACCGCGCAATGGAAATCGAAAACGCCGGTGTGTGCGTCGCCTACGTCACGGTCGACAACCACGGCGATCAGCATGAAGTAAAGATCATTTCCAACGGTATGGTCGACTTGTCGTTGTTTGTCAGCGAAACTGTGTACGATGCCGTGAAGAAAGTGGTCAACGAGCGCGTGCGTTTCACCGTGCTGCAGGAGATCCTGGAATCGGCCGAAAACGACGAAGCGTTGATCGAAGCGTTGCTGGCCCGCGCAGGCGAGCTGGTACCGAACCACATTATTGTGGACGATATGCTGGCATCCATCAACTACGTGAACTGCCTGGGTCACGACATCGGCACCACCGATGACATCGACCACCTGGGCAACCGCCGTATCCGTTCGGTGGGCGAGCTGCTGCAGAACCAGTTCCGCATCGGCTTCTCCCGTATGGAGCGCGTCATCCGCGAGCGCATGACGCTGCAGGCACAGGATATGGATACCGTGACGCCGCAAGCGCTCATCAACATCCGTCCCGTGGTGGCAGCGATCAAGGAATTCTTCGGTTCCTCGCCGCTCTCGCAGTTCATGGATCAAAACAACCCGCTTGCCGAGCCCACCCACAAACGCCGTCTGTCCGCTTTGGGCCCCGGTGGTTTGTCGCGTGATCGCGCAGGCTTTGAAGTGCGTGACGTTCACTACAGCCACTACGGCCGTATGTGCCCGATCGAAACGCCTGAAGGTCCCAACATCGGTTTGATCTCATATCTGGCAACGTTCGCTCGCATCAACCAGTACGGTTTTGTGGAAGCGCCGTTCCGCCGCGTGGATAAGGAAACCGGTATTGTTACCAATGAAGTGGTATACATGCCCGCCGACACGGAGGACGATTACATCGTTGCTCAGGCAAACGAACCGCTGGATGAAAATGGCCGCTTTGTCCGTAACCGCGTTAACGCGCGTATCCGCAGCGAATTTGTGGAGATCGAAAGCGATAAGATCGACTACATGGACGTTTCGCCGAAGATGGTTGTGTCGGTTGCTACCGCCATGATCCCCTTCTTGGAAAACGACGACGCCAACCGTGCGTTGATGGGTTCGAACATGCAGCGTCAGGCTGTGCCGCTGCTCAAAACCGAATCCCCCATTGTCGGTACCGGTATGGAATACAAGGCCGGTGTGGACTCCGGTGTTTGCGTGCTGGCGAAATGCCCCGGCACCGTCACCGACGTATCGGCTGACCGCGTGTTGGTCCGCCGCGACGATAACGGCTCCATCGATACCTATCAATTGGTGAAATTCTCCCGTTCCAACCAGGGCACCTGTATCAACCAACGCCCGGTGGTGGAACCCGGTCAGCATCTGGAAACGAATGACGTCATTGCCGACGGTCCCGCCACCTGCAACGGTGAGATCGCACTTGGTAAGAACGCGCTCATCGGCTTCATGACCTGGGAAGGTTATAACTACGAGGACGCTGTTCTCATCAACGAAAAAGTGGTGCGTGAAGACGTCTTCACCTCCATCCACGTGGAAGAATATGAGATCGAAGCCCGCGACACCAAGCTCGGACCGGAAGAGATCACGCGTGACATCCCCAACGTGGGTGACGAAGCGCTGAAGGATCTGGACGAGCGCGGTATCATCCGCATCGGTGCGGAGGTTCGCTCCGGCGATATTCTGGTGGGTAAAGTCACTCCGAAGGGTGAGACCGAGCTCACCGCTGAGGAACGCCTGCTGCGTGCCATCTTTGGCGAAAAAGCCCGCGAAGTGCGTGACACCTCCTTGCGTGTACCGCACGGCGAATACGGTATCATCGTGGATGTGAAAGTATTCACCCGCGATAATTGCGATGAGCTCAGCCCCGGCGTTAACATGGTCGTGCGCTGCTACATTGCACAGAAGCGCAAGATCAGCGTCGGCGATAAGATGGCTGGCCGTCACGGTAACAAGGGCGTTGTGTCGCGCATCCTCCCCAGCGAGGATATGCCGTTCCTGCCCGATGGTACGCCGCTTGACATCGTTCTCAACCCGTTGGGCGTTCCCTCACGTATGAACATCGGTCAGGTTTTGGAAGTGCACCTCGGCTATGCGGCTGCGGCGCTCGGCTTCAAGGTCATGACCCCTGTTTTCGACGGCGCGCACGAAGGCGATATCTGCGAGCTGCTTGAACAAGCCGGCAAGAACCCGAACGGTAAAACCGTTTTGTACGATGGCCGTACCGGTGAACAGTTCGATAACCCGGTCACCGTCGGTTATATGTACTACCTCAAACTGCATCACCTGGTTGACGATAAGATCCATGCCCGTTCCACCGGTCCGTACTCGCTGGTCACGCAGCAACCGCTCGGCGGTAAAGCGCAGTTCGGCGGACAGCGTTTCGGTGAAATGGAAGTGTGGGCGCTGGAAGCTTACGGCGCTGCTTACACCCTGCAGGAGATCCTCACCGTCAAGTCTGACGACGTGGTGGGCCGCGTGAAGACGTACGAAGCCATCGTCAAGGGTCAGAACGTTCCGCAATCCGGTGTACCGGAATCCTTCAAGGTTTTGGTTAAGGAATTGCAGTCGCTCGGCCTGGATATCAAGGTGCTGGATAAAGATCAGCAGGAAATCGACCTGAAACAAACCTTCGAAGAAGACGAAGACTTGAACGTTGTCGCCGTGGATCCGGTGGATGACGAGGCGTTCAGCACGGTGGCCAACGAAAACGAATTCGACGGCTACGGTGTGGAAGAGCCGGAAATGGACGACCTCTTCGGTGAAGAACTGTTCGGTTCGGACGAGGATCTTTTCTCGGACGATTCCGACGAAATGTAAGGAAGGAGGCAAACGAACATGGCAGAATTCAATGTATTTGATTCCATCAAGATCGGTCTTGCTTCCCCTGAGCAGATCCGCAGCTGGTCCTACGGCGAAGTCAAAAAGCCGGAGACCATCAACTACCGCACCCTGAAGCCGGAACGCGACGGCTTGTTCTGCGAGCGCATCTTCGGGCCTACCAAGGACTGGGAATGGCATTGCGGCAAGTACAGACGCATCCGCTACAAAGGCAAGAGCTGCGACCGTTGCGGTGTTGAGGTTACGCGCGCTAAAGTGCGTCGCGAACGCATGGGCCATATCGAGCTGGCCGCCCCCGTGTCGCACATCTGGTATTTCAAGGGTATCCCCTCCCGCATCGGTCTGTTGCTGGACGTTTCGCCGCGTTTGTTGGAGCAGGTTCTGTACTTTGCCTCCTACATCGTGGTGGATCCGGGCCCGACGCCGCTGCAGGAAAAACAAGTCCTGAATGAAAAAGATTACCGCGATATGCGCGAGAAGTACGAAGACGATTTCGATGCCGGTATGGGCGCCGAATACGTCAAGAAGCTGCTCGCTGCCATCGATCTTGAGAAACTCTCCGAGGAACTCAAGGAAGAATTGGAAGGCGCCACCGGTCAAAAACGCGCACGCTTGCTCAAGCGTTTGGAAGTGGTGGAATCCTTCCGTCTGTCGGGCAACCGTCCCGAGTGGATGATTTTGGATGTCATCCCGGTCATCCCGCCGGATATCCGCCCGATGGTTCAGTTGGACGGCGGCCGTTTTGCCACCTCCGATTTGAACGATTTGTACCGCCGCGTGATCAACCGCAACAACCGTCTGAAGAGATTGTTGGAGCTGGGCGCGCCGGATATCATCGTTCGCAATGAAAAACGTATGCTGCAGGAAGCGGTTGACGCGCTGATCGATAACGGCCGTCGCGGTCGTCCGGTCACCGGTCCCAACAACCGTTCCCTCAAATCCTTGTCCGACATGCTCAAGGGTAAACAGGGTCGTTTCCGTCAGAACCTGCTGGGTAAACGTGTTGACTACTCCGGCCGTTCGGTTATCGTTGTCGGTCCGGAACTCAAGATGTACCAGTGCGGTCTGCCGAAGGAAATGGCACTCGAGCTGTTCAAGCCTTTTGTGATGAAACGCTTGGTGGAAACCGGCGCTGCCGGCAACATCAAAACCGCCCGTAAGATGGTGGATCGCGTTCGTCCCGAGGTGCGGGATGCGCTGGAAATCGTGATCAAGGATCAGCCGGTCATGCTCAACCGCGCGCCTACACTTCACCGTTTGGGCATTCAGGCGTTTGAGCCGGTGCTGGTCGAAGGCCGCGCCATCAAGCTGCATCCGCTCGCTTGTACGGCATTTAACGCCGACTTCGACGGTGACCAGATG
>JAZQIV010000041.1:0-7350 GCA_045541305.1 Acutalibacteraceae bacterium
CGTTATCCCTTCGTGGGGTTTTCGATGGATCGCGAAGCCGGCAAGGAAATTCTGGCGGTGGAAGATCTTTGCTTAACCACCGATGGCAACAAGGTGTTGGATCGGGTATCGTTCCGCGTCAACAAAGGCGATAAAATCGCGTTTGTGGGTGAAAACGAGCTGGCTATCACCGCGCTGTTCCGCGTGTTGATGGAAGAGATCACGCCCGATTCCGGCACCTTTAAATGGGGCGGCACCACCTCGCAATCCTATTTCCCGAAAGATAACTCAGAATTCTTTGAGGACTGCGATTTGAACTTGATTCAATGGCTCAACCAATACTCGTCCGACAACACCGAAACGTATCTGCGTGGGTTCCTCGGAAAAATGTTATTCTCCGGTGACGACGTACTAAAACCCGTGAAAGTCTTGTCCGGCGGCGAAAAGGTACGTTGCATGTTATCACGCATGATGATGTTCGGTGCCAATGTTCTGGTACTGGATCAACCCACCAACCACCTGGATCTGGAATCCATCACCGCCGTCAACGACGGTTTGATCGCCTTCCCCGGCAACGTTTTGTTCTCCTCGTATGACCATCAGTTCATCGAAACCGTTGCCAACCGTATCATTGAATTCCGTGCCGACGGCACCATCATTGACAAAATGATGTCGTATGACGATTATCTGGATTGGAAAGCTGAAAATCACATTCAATAAACAAAACAAACCCCACGTACCAATGGTACGTGGGGTTTTCTCTACCACGAAATGGTTACCGGACCAAACAAGCCTGACATCAACGATTCTTCATTAAAATCTTTTTGTAATTTCTCCATATAACCGGGTTTATAATTCGGAATCCAGGCAGAAAAATCGTGGTAAACGTATTCATTTGCCATGGTGTTTGACACCCGAACAATCAATTCATTCTCCGATTGCAATTCCTTCAACACAATACGCATAGGCGTGAAGGCCTGTACTCCCAACGATTTTCCGTTAACAATCACTTCGCAAGAATACCCAACCCTCCCTAGATTCAAAACGGCACCTTTTTGCATATCGTCATTTGCGGTAAAGGTGGTGCGATATTCCACGTCACCCGAAAATGACCGCCCCAGTATCGGTTGCCAATCGCCGAGTTCAATCGGCTCAAATGGCTCGTCAAACGTTTCATCCGTAAAGCCTTCTGCGGGTGATATTTTCACCTGACGCAAACGACGGTATGTAAAGTCGGTCAGCATCATGGCATTTTTCTTTGTTTTGATTGAGCCGATTTTATCGGTTATGGGATCAGAAGCAAAGAGCAACACTGTTTCTCCCCCAAGCGACATATCATACACATACGGTAATACATCCACGACCGCGCGTTCGCCCGTCGTCATATCCAGTTTAATGGCCTTTTTGGCCGATTCAAGCGGAAATGTTACGGTACCTGCCTTTGCGTCAAAAGACTCGTTTGTGACGTAATACAGTGTCCCCTCGTCAACACGACGACGAGTGGCACGAATGTTGGTATCCGAAGAAATGATCGGATAAACGGGAAAGTCATTAACACACGTAACTACCATACCGCCGTTCTTTTTGAAAGCATCCAATTTTTGAGATACCGCATCCGTTAACGTGATGGTTTCATCTTGCAAATACAGCACGCGGTACGTGGCATCTCCCACGCACAAAGCTCCGTCTTGAATGTTAGCAGCCAAAATGGCATCTTCGTCGATAACGTCAATGTCACAACCACGGCGTTCCAATTCGCTACCTATCGATTCAAACCGTTCTGCCGCGCTCCGGGCCTGTTGGTCACCCGGCCAAATATCACGCATCGGCATAAATAATGCGGCATCGGCAATGGGTTTGCCGGCAGACATCACATAACCGACACGAGTTGCCCATTCGTTGAAGGGCTTTAAGTGCAAAGCACCCGGCAAAAGCGGCGAGAACGTAGGTTGACCGACACGCGCTACACGGTCACCTTTATATTGGAAATTCATATTCATAGGATTGAGAACGTTTAATCCACGAACAACCTGGAAATTATACACCCATCGCATCTGATCATACGTGATACCGGCACCGTAGATCGCATAGGATTCTGTTAAAGCCAACCGAGCACCGGTTTGATGTGCAGCCGATGACGCATAACGTGGAAAAAAACTGTTGGCACATAACGGTGCATAAGGTTCTACACCTTTCATGTGCGGACCGGGAAATGTCTGACGCCAAATCATGTCCACACCCGGCACATCCATGGCTCGTAAGCAACGCAAGATATGATGATATCCCCATTTAGCATTGCCAAATGCCACGTCATCACCGCCAACGTGACCACCCGAAAGGGAGTCATTTTCGCGGCACCAGTCACGCAGTACCATAAAATAGTTTTCGGCAAACAGGCGGGATATCAGATCCTTGTAATCCACCCGCACTTGTCGATCGGCTTCGTTTTGGGTTTCGTCGCCAAATAACGCGGGAAGATGATCGGTAATATCATACCCGTACGTTTCCAAAAATGTTTTTTCAAAATGCTCTGTCCACGACACCATGTCCGTGTGTCCCAAAGGGTACACATGCGGTTCATCTGTAAAGGTAATGGGAAAATATTTTCCATATTGATCATCAAACACTTTTTTATACGTTTCGTGTGTGTATTGCACGAACAACTCCGTAGATTTCCGATTGAGAAGATCCGGATATGGTTGTGCAACAGGTGGAATAACCCGAATTTTACCATCTGCGGTAATACCAAAGGCTTCCAGTTCGGGATTTCCTTTGACTACCAAACCATTTGCCGCTCCCGATGGCCAACCGCCTTCATCGTACATCCAACAATGCATGCCGCGTTTTTTTGCCTCTTCCACAGCAAAGCGGATCTGGACCATGTATTCCTCTGACAAATATTTCTTTTCGCCATCACATTGGCTTGTTTCCTGCGAGAATTCACCGGGGCTCGGCAAAATATACACCCCATATATACCGCGCTTTTGCATACTGTCCAACTGTTTTATAATGCCATCGTTGGTAATTTCTCCACGCCACACCCACGAATACGTTGGTCGATACTCGTTTGGCGGATCTTGCCATCCGTCAAGTGAATCATGTCGGCAATATTCATAATCGGATTTTGGAAAATTCATGCATCTACCCTTCCTTTATCCCGTGATGTTTAGAAAAATAACAGCTAATACGCCCAACCCAAAACCAACCAGCTGCAATCGAGAAAGTTTTTCTTTAAAACATGTCATCGATAAGATACACGTTACAACCAGACTGCCTGCCGAAGACACCGGATAATACACCGTTCCCGGAATCATTAATAAAGATATTAAAGTCAAGAAATTGGTAATCCCGTTAAATGCGCCGCAAATACCGGACAACCACCACCCTTGGCGTATTGCCATACAGATCGTGTTATATTCACGGACAGCGGCACACATCCACAAGATAACCGCTGCAATACCGATCGAAACGATCATGTAGAAACGATCGTAAACACCAGCAAATTGATGTTGTTGCATACGCGTGATAATGCCGCACATGCCGTTGGACAGGAACAATGCCATAGCGTATACGATCCATTTAACCGTAAACTTTTGTCCGGATTTATTACGGCGATAATATGTGAACACAAGCGATACCCCTAAGCACACCAAACCAACAATTTGAAACACATTCATGGCTTCACGAAACGTGATCAAACTATATAAAAGCGGCATCACGCCGGAATATGCCAATGCCAGATTGGTAAGCGCCATGGAACCGCAAGCGAGCGCTAACACGCAGGTAACCGCCGCCGTTGCATAACAAGCGGAATATACCAAACTATACGGAATCAGTTGCCACGAAAACGAAATGTCCCCCGAAAACATAACAAAGAACAACAAGGCCGCCGTGGTGATCATGGCGCTGAACGTAAACTCACTCCGTGAAGACCGTTTGTTGAGAACTTTCTTAAACACACTTTGTAAGGCATTTGTGAAGACGGCTACCATCAAAACCAACGATTCGATATGATCGCCCCCCTCTTTCTCTCTCATTTTACAAAATAGAATCACAAGATACTATAAATTAACGTCACAACTATTTGCAATATTGTCCCTTGCGTGGTATAATTTGAAACACAATGAGGTGAAACACATGGCCATAAGATACCATATCGAAAAACTGGACAACTTGATGAAGAGCTTAGCGGGAACATTACGTGTCAGCATTTTAATTTTGGATACGCAGGGCAACGTGTTAAGCAAATTCAGTCCGCCCGATGACTACTGTACGTTGTTGCAAACGCAAAAAGACATGAGACCGAAATGCCAAGAATGTGACAAAAGCATCGTAGAACGATGCCGAAAAAGCGGAAAAATCGAGCAACATATCTGTCATGCGGGACTATGTGACTTGGCAATGTCAGTTGTAAAAGATGAGGCAGCCGTCGCTTATATCGTTATAGGACGAATTCGCACCATTCTTTCACCGTCAGTGCCGCATTATGATCGTATACCGCAAGCCGTCCGACTATTATACGATGCTGTCCCGTTTTTCTCTGACAAACAATTAGAACATCTGTCGCAACTCTTACCGCAGATTGTCTTAGACTGTACCATCACTATAGAATACGATACGTTTTCGGACGATATCGTGCCATACATACATCACCATTTACAAGAAGCCTTATCGGTTCCCATACTTTGTAAACGGTATCACGTATCTAAAAACACCATTTACCGTTTCTTTCGGGAAAAATACAGTTGCACGGTCGTCGAATTTATCACAAATGCACGCATGCAACAAGCCATGTCGCTTCTTACCCAAACCGAGCATACTGTCCGCGATATTGCTGAACAAATCGGAATTGAAAATTACACATATTTCTGTAAACTATTCAAGCAACAACTCGGTATGACACCTACCGAATACCGCAAAGCAAATCACAAAAAACCTCCCGCATAACGGGAGGTTTTTTGCCTGATAACTGCCACTCACTTTACTGCGTTGAAAAGTATTTTTTTGGCGGAATATTATAGCGTTTTTTGAACTCTTTATAAAAATGTGAGTACGTATGAAATCCCGCCTTGTAAGCCGCATTTTCGATTCCTTCTCCGCTTCGCACCAAAGACTTCACGCACATTAAGCGCTTATAGATGATGTATTCGGTCAGCGTCATGCCTGTGCTACGTCGAAAGACCTCTGTCAGCTGATAGCGGCTAACAAAAAATCGATTTTGTAAAGCCGCATACGAAAGATCTTCATCCAAATGATCCTTGATGTAGGAGCAAAGCTCGGTTACCATGGTGCTTTGGCTGCCATTTTGAGCAGGAAGCGATTTGGCGCAACTGTACAGTTCAAACAACAGTTGCAGAATCAGCAGGTGCAACCGTGCTTCTCGATCGGGGCTTTCTTCTGCCATCTGCGTACAAAACTGCCGGAGTAAGGGTGCGATCAGCTGCGAAGGATAATCAACAGCGGTATATCGGTTTCCACCCCCCAACGGACGCGCACGAAACAGACGTTGCAACGGTAACGTGTAATCACAAAAATCGGCGAGCAGCGCATCGGTAAAATACAGGGATAACCGTTCGTGACGCCCGCTGTGTTCAAAGTGGAATGAACGGCTCTCGTCCGGTGACAGAATAACCAAATCGCCGTCGTTCAGCGGGTAACTATTACCTTCGACGCAGCATACGCCTTTCCCTTGCAGGATAATGGTAACTGCAAAGGTTTCGTCGTAGTAGTCATATGGAATTGTAAGATGCGGACCCTCTTCTTCGATGGTATGAGTAGCCCGAAAATACTTACCGAGATACTTGATGATGGCCATATTTTTTGATATCCTTTCGAAAGAGGTAACTTCCCAACGCGCAGATAACCGCGCCCGTGACGGCAAATCCGCAAAGCGTGCTAAACGCCACGTTCCACCCGCCGGCCTGAGACACCCAACCGATTCCCATTGAGGCAAAGAAATCACCTGCGTGCACAAAGAAGTTGGTGATACCTACCACCGTCGCGATATGATAGCCCGTTACGTAACGAACCGGGAAAAGGCTCAACAAAAAGGTGAGTGCGGCGGTCATCGCAACAGCGTTGACGACAAACAAAAAGATCGTGATTGCGACGTTCCCCGACAGTAAGATTAACAGCAAGCAGACAGCAGAGCAACCAAAACATGCTCCTGCGCGCAAGGGAAGGTTACGGTTCATCTTACCGAGTTTTCCTGCCAATAACGCACCGCAGACCTGCAAACAAGGTACAAAAGCGGTAATCACGATCGAAAGGCTGCTGCTCAGACCAAAGCGTTCATTGATATACGAGGGGATCCAAAGCGAAACGCTTTCCCGCAAAGTACCGATAAAAAAGGCGGCGAGAATGACACATACCGTTCCGTATGTTTTTAAAACGGATAGCAGCGGCACCGAATCGGGTGTCGGTTTTTCCTCGATTATCGTCCCTTTCTTGACTTTGATTTGCGACAAAAGCCGCGGCATTGCGGTCAGCCAAACAAACCCAAGTATAAATAACATGGTAGCCGCACAGAAAAACACCACTTGCCAGTTGGCATAACGAATCAGTACCCAAGACAGCAGGTAACTGAACAGACCTGCCACGGCGCCTATGGTGTTTAGGAGTACCGCTCCGCGGGATAGATAAGGCTCGCGCAGTGTCTCGGCGAAAATTCGCGTAATACCGCACAGTAAGGTGGATTGCATTGCCCCATTGATACCCCAAAGAATTGCCATTACCGCAAAGGAATCGGTCAACGGGAAAAGCAAATTAATGAATGCTACCGAAAACAGCTCGACAACGATCACTTTAAAGGGTGCGATCTTTTTAATCACATATGCGCTCGCGAGTTGCCCAAAGGCGTTGCAAAATGCAAATGCCGAAGTCACCATACCCGCAGTCGCCCGTGAGGCGCCGGTATCATTCAAAACCTCCAGCAAACAGGCGCTGTAATCTGCCCTGCCAATATACGATATCAGATAAACCAGCCAAGCAATCAAAATGATCAACGCGGACCTATTCTTCGTTTTTTCCATCTAATATAGCCTCTTTTCCTTTAAAAGCAATCTTACTATACAGCAGATAACACGAAATGTACATTGCTTTTTAGCAGTAAAAGATTTCCTTTTTTCCGATATGGCAAAAAACGAAGTGATCAATAACGGATAAAAAAAGGGGCGAGTCTATTGGACTCGCCCCTTTTCATTTGAGAATTTTTTATTTCGCCATGGAAGCAACTTCAGCAGCGAAGTCGTCTTCTCTCTTTTCAATGCCTTCACCCATGACATAGTGGATCGCATCGACGAATTTGATGGAACCGCCCAGTTTCTTGGCAGCATCGGCAATGTAGCCGGCTACATCACCCTTGAACAGGTC
>JAZQIV010000042.1:0-12793 GCA_045541305.1 Acutalibacteraceae bacterium
GGCAAGATCCTTGGATGCTTGCAAGGCTTCTTCATCCTTGACGATGCACACGTCGTCATAAATGGATTGGTTCAGAATGGCGGGGATGATGCCGTCGCCAATGCCCATTTGCACGTGTGTGCCGATGGAGCCGCCCGACAAAATGGCGGCGTTTTCGGGCTCGACTGCCCAGATGGTCATGGTGGGGTTGGCTTCCTTGAGCACCTCGCCGATGCCCGTGATGGTGCCGCCCGTGCCGATGCCGGAGCAAAAACCGTCGATCGGGCCGTTTACCTGCTCCAAAATCTCCTTGGCGGTGGCAGAGCGTTGAACGGCGGGGTTGGCGGGGTTTTCAAACTGCTGCGGCACAAACACGCGGGGATCCTCCGCTTTCATTTTGAGCGCCAGCTGCAAGCATTCTTCGATGCAAAGGCCGATGTTGCCCGCATCGTGCACCAAAATGACCTCTGCGCCGTATTGACGGACAAGCAACCGCCGCTCCTCGCTGACGGAATCCGGCATGATGATCTTCACGGGATAGCCTTTCACGGCACCTACCAGCGCCAGCCCGATGCCTTGGTTGCCGCTGGTTGGTTCCACGATGACGGTATCTTTGCCGATGAGTCCTTTTTGCTCGGCATCGCAGATCATGTTATACGCGGTGCGTGTTTTGATAGAGCCGCCGACATTGAGTCCTTCGAATTTTACAAGCACCTCGGCATCGTTCGGCCCGGTCATATGATGCAGGCGGATCATGGGTGTGTTGCCCATTGCCTCCAAAATCGTGTTGCAGATCATACCAGATCAAAACCCCTCTTGAGTAAACTATCTAATACAGTATACTCAAGAGGGGTTCAAATGTCAATTTTTTCTTTACAACGGCAGTTCCATGTAAAATTCCACGCCGTCTTCCCGATTGCGCACGCCGTAGGCGGCTTTGTGCGCATGCAGGATCGCGGCGACGACCGATAACCCGATCCCCGTTCCGCCGTAGGCGCGGGTGCGGGCTTTATCGACCTTGTAAAAGCTTTCCCAAATGTGCGGCAGATCATCCGTGGGGATGGGATCGCCCGTGTTGAACACCGATAAGCGTGCCACGGCGGGCTGATCGGTGTGGATGCACAGCTCGATGCGCCCGTTTTCGGATACGTGATGCAGCGCATTGGTGAGGTAGTTGGTGACCACCTGCTCGATGAGCAGCGCATCGCCCCACACAAAGCAGGGGGTGGCGGGTGGTTGCGGCAGCGCGATCGCCCGTTCGGCAAACAGGGGGGCGTACCGCTGCACGGCACGTTTTACCAAGGCTGCCAGATCAAACCGTTCGATGGTGAGCTCTTCGCTGCCGGATTCCAGCTGCATGAGCGTGGTGAGCTTTGAAAGCAATTGCGACAGCTTTTGCGCTTCGTCCTCGATCACGGTGCAATAATACGCGCGGTCGGCGGGGGCGGCGGCGATGTTTTCGTGCAGCCCCTCCGCGTATGTTTGAATGAGGGCGATGGGGGTTTTCAGTTCGTGCGATACGTTGCGGATAAACCGCGTGCGTGCCTCGCTTTGGCGTGCGGTTTGCTCCACCTGCGTTTGCAGGCGCAGGTTGGCGGTTTTAAGCTCCGACAAGCTTTTCTCCATGGTTTCGGACACGGTGTTCAGGCTGTGCCCGAGATCGGCCAGTTCATCTTGCCCGCTGCCTTGATAACGGTCGGAAAAATCCAGCGAGGCCATGCGCGTGGCCATGCCGGATAACCGACGGATGGGGCGGGTGAAGACCCGTGCCAGCACCAATGCCAGCACCAGGCTGATGCCGAGCGTTATCGGTGTGATCAACCACAACGATTGGTTGGCGATGGCCACGGTTCCCTGCATATCGGTTTGCGGCAGTTGCAGCGTGACGAAGATCCCCTCCGGCGTTCTGCCGAACAGCGTAAGGGTGCCTGCCGAGTCGCCGGTTTGCGAGCGGGTGGTGATGGCATACGTGCCGGGGGCGATCGCAGGCGGTTGTTCCATTAAAATCAGCGGGATTGCCTGCCGCTCGGTGGTGTACAGCACCTGATGCGCCGACCGCACCACCACGGACATGTGATGTTCGGTGTGGTAGGGTGCCAGCACCGCCGAAAGATCCTGCCGCCCGGCAATGGCTTCGGCGGTGTTGGTATAGGCTTCGGTTAGCAGCGAGCGTTGTTCGCGCTCGTACATGCCGATGAATGCAAAGTTATTGAACAACAGATTCAGCAGCAGCAGCGCCGCGAGGCACAGCGACAGCACCACAAACACCTTGCCGGCAACCGAACGGAAAAAGCGTGTGAGGACGGTCATGCGGTGCCCTCCTCGAATCGGTAACCGATGCCGCGAACCGTTTTGATCTGCTCGCCGGCTTCACCGAGTTTACTGCGCAGCTTTTTGATATGGGTATCCACCGTGCGGGCATCGCCGTCGTAATCGTACGGCCACACGTTGTTTAAGATCTGATCGCGGGATAACGCCGTGCCCTTGTTGTTGCTCAAATACTCCAACAATTCAAATTCCGTGTAGGTCAGCGGAACGGCGGTGTTGTCCACAAACACTTCGCGCGCCAGCGAATCGATGCGCAGGCGCGAAGTACTTGCGGAGGCATCGCCTTTGCGCCGTAGCACGGCTTCGATGCGGGCGGTCAGAATTTTTAGGCTGAACGGTTTGGCGACGTATTCGTCGGCGCCCAGCTCGAACCCTTGCAGCTCATCCGCTTCTTCGCTGCGGGCGGTCAGCATGATGACGGGGGTTTGATGCGTTTCGCGAATCGTGCTGAGCACCTGCCAGCCATCCATGCGCGGCATCATGACGTCTAAGATGACCAGATCGGGATGCTGTGCACGAAACAGCTCGAGCGCTTCCACACCGTCGCCCGCTTCCAGCGTTTCATATTCTTTGATATGCAAATAATCGGCGATGACGCGGCGCATGCGCACTTCATCGTCCACAATCAACACGACGGGATGCTTCATACAGTCACCTTACTTCAAATCGATCGTGATGCGATCGTTGGTTTCAAACGAGGCGTTGCCGGTGAGAACGGCGATGAGGCTTTGATACAAAAGCAGCGGATCTTTAAAAAATTGCTCGCGCACCTGCTCGGCCTGCCGATCGTCTGCGACCAGCAGCGTGAAGGTGAGCAGCGGTGCTTCGCCTCCGCCGACGGTGCAGGTGACGGTGTAGCCGTGCTCGGATTTTTGAATGTCAACGTGATTTTCCTGCTCGTTGCGGCGGCGGGATAACAACCGCAGTGCCGCCTTGACCGAGCGCTCACGCAGGGTATAGGGGATGTGATCCAGCAGCGTTTCGGTGGCGTGCGCGCCCTCGACGGTCACCACGAGCGTGCCGTCCTCCTGCTCGTACAGATTGTGCAGCTCGATGAGCTCGTCAATGGCGGCGCTGGTATCGAAGAAATTCGCCATGCCATCGGCACAGATGATATCCAGCACGTCGTTGCGGGAGATGGGACCGCCCGCATTACCGAGCATATAGCAAATGAGCAGTTTGATTTCGTTTTGGGTATGCAAGCCGCCCGGTTCCACACCGGCGGAAAACGTATCGCGATTCATAAGCAACCTCCGTAAAAGGCATATATAAGAATTATAACAAAGAAACCGCCCCGCTGTCAACAGCGGGGCGGTGTGTTTTACAGTGGTACGATTTCGGCGTCAAAGAGCGCCGCTTCCTCCAAAGAGTGTGTGACAAGCACGATCGGCTTGCCTGCGAACTGCTGCCGAATGTGTGCGGCAATTTGTTCTTTGAGCGGTTGATCCAAGCCGTTGAACGGCTCGTCCAACAGCAGCACGTCGCCGCCAAAGGCGAGTGCCCGCGCCAGCGCAACACGGCGCTGCATGCCGCCGCTGAGCTCGCCTGGATAACGGTCGGCCTCTGTTTGTAACGAAACGGCTTCCAAACAGGCATCGATATCCGCCTCGGGTGCAACCAACGATAGGTTTTGCCGTACTGTTAACCACGGCAGCAGGCGATTATCCTGAAATACCAGGGTGACACGTGCAAGCGGCGGGAGCGTGACGGTGCCGGCTTGCGGGGCTTCCAGACCCGCAATCAAGCGCAGCAGCGTGGATTTCCCGCAACCCGATGCACCGAACAAGCAGGTGGCACGATCGGCGGGGATGGTGAGCGAAAAATCCGAAAAGAGCGGTGCCTCTCCATAGGAAAATGTGATACGGTCAAGCGTGATCATGGGCATCCTCCTTTCGGCGGGCGAGGCGTACCAGCAACCGTTCCAGCAGGATGCTCAGCAAAATCACAACCGCAGTCCAGGCAAACACCTCGGGTGTTTCCAGATAAATCTTGGCATCCTGCAATTTACTGCCGATGGCCCATTCGGGGTGGCAGATCACCTCCGCCGCCACGCCGGATTTCCAGGCGAAGCCCAGGCCGTTTACGCACGCTGTCATGAAAAACGGCTTGACGGAGGGAATATACAAGGCGGTGAGTCGGCGCCACGCGGACACGCGGTATGCCGCCACCATTTGCAGCAACGCGGGATCGGTGCGGTGAATGCCTTCCTCCACGTTCACCCACACAATGGGCAGTACCATCAAAAAGGCGATGAACGCGGGGATGATATCGTAATTGATCCACACCAACGCGAGGATGATGAACGATGCCACAGGTGCGGCACGCACCACGTGCAGCAGGGGCGCGAACAACGCTCGCACCACCGAAAAGCGTGACGTGAGCACCGCCAGCACCGTGCCAACGAGCAGCGCTGCCGCAAAACCGAGCAGGATGCGCCACAGGGACATCGCCACAGAGCCCCAGAACGTGCCGCTTGGCAACAGCGCCCACAACGTTTGTAAAACGGCGAGCGGGGAGGGGATGAGGATCTCTTGCCGGACAAGAACCGCAAGCCCCCACCAAACGGCGATCCAAAAGACCGCTACCGCGAGAGAACGCGCGCAGCGCGTGAGCTTATCCCGCATAATAGAACGCATCGTCCGGCAGTTTGCCGCCGACGGCTTTGGGATTGGCGTTGAACAACACTTGGTAATAGCCGGCAATCTGCTGCTTCATATCCGCGCCCGCCACAAAGGTGAGCTGGCAGTTCGGGATGGCTTTTTTGGCAATGGCGGCTTTGGGAATGATGCCGTATTGTTCGCACAGCGTGGCGGTGGCTTCCACGTCCGCCGTTTTTTCAATGGAGGCTTTGTATTCGTTCAGGAACGCATCCACGGCCGCCTTGTTGTTCTGCAGGAAATCCTTGCGCACCGCCACGCAGCCCATCATCAGTTTGCTGCCTTCATCGGCAACGGCTTCCCATTCGGTGTTCATGGACAACGCCACGCGCACATCCTTGTTTTGCGCCGTGATGGCGGAAACGTTCGGTTCGGGAACCATGGCGATGGCGGCTTGACCGCTGATCATTTTGGTGTTGAGCGCTTCGTTTTGCGCTTCAAACACGATGTTCACGTCTTTGTCGGGATCCAGGCCGTTCTTGGTGAGCACATAGCGCAGGATATATTCGGGGTTGGCACCCTGGCCGGTGGAATACACCGTTTTGCCTTTCAGATCGGCGATGGAGTTGACGGTGTTGCCGTTTTCCAGCAGATACAGCACACCCAGCGTGTTGACTGCCAGCAGCTGCACGTTGCCGTTTGATTTCTGATACAGTGCCGCTGCCATGTTGGTGGGCACGGCTGCAATGTCCAACCCACCGGAGGCCGAGAACAGCTTGGTACCGATCTCATCGGGTGCGCTGCCGACGGTGAAGTTATAGTCGTTTGTGGTGGTGCCCGCTTCATCCGCCGCCATCAGGTGCACGGCACCGATGCCGGTGGGGCCTTTGATCATGCCGACGTTGACCACCGTTTTGGCGGCAGGTTCATCGGCGGGTTTCTTGGCGCAGCCGGCCGCCATGGTGACAACCAGCAGCAGGACAAGGGCAAGACTGAGTACTTTTTTCATAACAGGTTCCTTCTTTCTATGGTACACGATAGGTGTTGCCTTCCTTGATGAGGATGCCCTCATGCAGAAGGGTTTCCAACGAACGGTACAGACTGGAACGCCCCATGTTGAGGGTGTTCGCAAGCTCGGTCATGGTACCGACAATGCGAATGACGCCGCGTTCATCCTGCAGCGAGAGCAGGTGATGATACAAGCGGTTTTCGGTGTTGCCGACGGTGAGCGCCGATAACTTGCGGTTTAAAAACCGAATCCGACCGGATAAAAAACGGATGTATTGCTCCGCCACAGACGGAAACGCTGTGAGCAGCCGCGACATGGTTTCCTGTGGGATAAACCACACGGTGGTTTCGCAATCGGCGGTGATCTCGGTCACGTACGTATCCGACTGTGTGTCGAACAGTGACGCCACACCGAACAGATCGCCTGCGTGCAGGTGATTGATGACAACTTTAGTTGCCGCTTCACCGCAGGAGCGCACGATCACCGATCCCGAAAGGATCAGGCCGATCGCGCGGCGAAACGTGTGCGTGGAATAGACACAATCGCCCCGCCCATAGCTTACCGGCTCTTCCAGCTGCGCCGCGATGGCCTGCAGGTCACGCTCCGACAACCCGCGAAACAGAAAAAACGTGGACAGCGGATGCACCGACGCCATGGGGAACACCTCCGTTTTTCGATCTAAAAGTGTCCCAAATGGGACACTTTATACATAGTATATACAATTCCTTTGCAAATAGCAAGAGGAAACGGAAAATTTTTTGAGATTTTTGGCGGGGGTTTACTTTTTTTGAAAAATGTGATATGGTAACATCACGAATGCTATATTCAAGGAGGAATTGTGCATGAAAAAGTACGGTGCGATTCTGCTGGCCGTGTTATTGGCAGTCAGCATGTTGAGCGTAGGCGTCAGCGCCGAAAGCACGACAACCACCGAAGAGACCACCACCTCGGCAACGGCAGGGGTTTTGGAGGTCACGTTGAATTTGGATATGAACGAAGCGGGGCAGGTGACGGTGACGGCAACCGACAGCAACGGTGCGCCAGCTGCCGGCTATTCGCTGTCCCTCACGGTGAACGGTATGGCGTATACCGACGTAACCGATGCGAACGGCAAACACGTTTCGCCCTTCACGGTAGACGAGGGGAACAGTGCCTCCGCATCGGGCTTACGTACCGAGCTGGAAAACGGTGTGGTTTACAAGCAGGCGAACACCGTTTCGAAGCAGCGTGCGGCGGCGACTACCACCACAACCACAACCGCCACCACCACGTCTTCGGACGTGGCAGCGGATGCAACCACCACGGTATCGGGTGAGGAAACCACCACAACTACTGAGGAAACGACCACGACCACCACCGAAACCACCACGACCACCAAGGCGTCCACCACCGCAACGGTGCGCGGCGCAGGTACCACGGCGGTGGCGGATGGCATGGTGGCGATGAACGCCTCCACCGATACGGCGTTGCTGGAATTGTTTGGATTATCCCGTGCGGAGTTCGGCGCAAAGGCGCGTTTGCTGCTTTCCGAAGCACATTACACGGCGTTGGTGGGGCGCACCAACAACACCCCGATGATCAGTGTGCGCACGGCGACGCCGGTTTCGGCAGCGTTGGTGCAAACGGCGCTGGCAAACGTATCGGAGTTTTCCACGTACACGGAAGACCAGCGGCAGGTGATCACGTTTGATCTGTCGTTACAGATGGTCTCCCGCACAGGCAAGGACGTGGCGGTTACGGTGCTGCCGGACGATGTTTTGTACACGGTGCAGCTGCCCGTGCCGACACCGCTCAAGGATTGCACCAAATTTGCCGTGACCGTGATGGACGGCGAAGCGTTGATGACGCCGCAAGTGCTGGAGGTCAAAAACGGTATGTTTGAGTTGCAGGTGAATTCGCTGGAGCCCTACACGCTGATCGGTTTCTCCGCCGAGGAGGACGATAAAGCGGGCGGTGCTTCCTGGCGCTTGATCTTGATCCTGATTGCCGGTATCCTGCTGGTTGGCGGCGCGGCGGTGCTGTTATATTTCTTCGTGTTCCGCAAACCGGATGAGGTGGAGGAGATCGAAGAGGATGTGACGGTGGCGAAGCCTGCACAAAACGACACCGATATTTTCAGCGGTCGCACCGACATGGATAACGTTTGGGACCCGGAAGATAACTGATAACACCATATAAAACGGTCGGCGGCAAAAGACGAGCGCCCCGTTTTTTTTTTTGGATTTCGTTTAAGTCGTACGGGGTGGTTTGATACACAAAATAGTTGAGCCAGTTGGAGAACAGCAGGTGTGCGTGACCGCGCCACGTGTTTTGCGGCGCTTTGGCGGGATCGTCCTCGGGGAAATAGTTTTCGGGAAGTGCCGTGCCGAGCCCTGCCGCTTGATCGCGTTCGTATTCGTCCCTTAGGGTGGTGGCATCGTATTCGGAATGACCCGTGATGAAGATCTGCCGCCCTTTATCGGTTGCTACGGCATAAATGCCGGCCTTTTCCGACGAGGCGAGGATTTTGAGTTCCGGCACCGCCTCGATATCCTCGCGCCGCACCGTTGTGTACCGCGAATGGGGGACATTGAACACATCGTCAAACCCGCGGAACAGAATGGATAATTTGTGATCCAACGTGTGCGGAAACACACCGAACAGCTTCTCGGGCAACGGATATTTGCCGATGCCGTAATGATAATAAAGCCCTGCCTGCGCGCCCCAACAGATGTGGAACGTGCTGGTGACATGGGTCTTGCTCCATTCCATGATGGTGCACAGCTCATCCCAGTATTCCACCTCTTCAAACGCCATGCGTTCCACCGGTGCGCCCGTGATGATCATGCCGTCGTACTTGTTCTCCTTGATATCCTCAAAGGTTTTGTAAAACATGAGCATGTGATCCTCGGGCGTGTTGCGCGAGTGATGCGTGCTGGTGTGGATCAGATCCAATTCCACCTGCAACGGCGAGTTGCCGAGCAGACGCGCCATTTGCGTTTCGGTGACGATCTTTTTCGGCATCAAATTGAGAAGCAGGATTTTGAGGGGACGAATGTCCTGCGTGAGGGCGCGTGTTTCGGTGATGACAAAAATATTTTCATTGGTGAGGGTTTCGGTTGCGGGCAACCGATTGGGGATCTTAATGGGCATGTACACGCCCTCCTTATATGATGGAAGAGTTATGCTTTTGCGAGTGCTTGCTCCAGATCGGCGAGGATGTCCTCGACGTTTTCGATGCCGACCGACAAACGCACCATATCGGGGGAGATGCCGGTGGCGACCAGCTGCTCATCCGTTAACTGACGGTGGGTGGTGCTGGCGGGGTGGAGCACCGAGGTGCGGGCATCCGCCACGTGTACCACCACGGCGGCGAGCTTCAAAGAATCCATGAACCGCACCGCGGCTTCACGGCCGCCCTTGACGCCAAACGAAATGACGCCGCAGCAACCGTTCGGCAGGTATTTTTCGGCGAGGGCATGCTGATCGGACGAAGCCAAACCGGGATAATTTACCCAGCTCACCTTTTCGTGCTTTTCCAAGAACTCGGCAACCGCCTGTGCGTTTTGGCAATGGCGTTCCATGCGCAGCGCCAGCGTTTCCAGGCCGATGTTCAGAATGAACATGGCAAGCGGCTGCGGGGTGGAGCCCAGGTCGCGCATCAGCTGCACGCGCGCTTTGGTGATATAGGCGCCTTTACCGAATTGCTCGGTGTACACCACGCCGTGATAGGATTCATCGGGGGTGGTGAGCTCGGGATATTTGCCCGATGCCGCCCAATCGAAGTTGCCGCTGTCCACAATGACGCCGCCCACCACGGTGGCATGACCGTCCATGTACTTGGTGGTGGAATGCATCACGATATCCGCACCGTATTCAAACGGACGGCACAAAACGGGGGTGGCAAACGTGTTGTCCACGATCAGCGGCACGCCGTGACGGTGGGCAAGCGCGGCATAGCGTTCGATATCCAGCACGTTGAGCGCGGGGTTGGCGATGGTTTCGCCGAATACCAAACGGGTGTTTTCATCAAACAATGCATCGGCTTCTTCGTCGGTCATATCGGGGGTCAAAAACCGCACTTCAATCCCCATGCGCTTCATGGTGACGGCAAACAGATTGGTGGTGCCGCCGTAAATGGTGGACAGACTCACAAAGTTCTGCCCCGCGCTGGTGATGTTGAAGATCGCCATGAGCGATGCCGCCTGACCCGAAGAGGTGCACATCGCCGCCACGCCGCCCTCAAGTGCGGCGATCTTTTCCTCCACCGCCGCAACGGTGGGGTTGGAAATGCGGGTGTACATGTGGCCTTCGGCCTTCAGGTCAAACAGATCGCCGAGGTGATCGGCGGAATCGTATTTATACGTGGTGCTTTGATAGATCGGCAGAACGCGGGGTTCGCCGTTTTGCGGCTGGTAGCCGCCCTGGATACACAGGGTATCGGTGCGATAATCCATGCGGATCGCTTCCTTTCATGACATAACAATAGATACAATAAAGTATATCTTTTTTTATAAACTTTGTCAACGGGAACTTGAAACGGCAACCGGATTGTGTTACAATGGTGGCGGTGATGTTATGAAGTATCAATTTTCGGCGGCGATGCAAGATATGAAGCCGTCTGCTATTCGTGAAATTTTCAAAAGCTTGGGGCAGCCCGGTGCCATTTCGTTGGCGGCGGGGAATCCCGCGCCGGAATCGTTCCCCTCGGAACAAATGGCGCAGATCGCGGCCGATATTTTTGAAAACCGGGCCGCAACGGCGCTGCAATACGGTACAACGGAGGGCTATACGCCGCTGCGCGAGCAGGTTGCCGCGCGGCTGAACGCTCGTTTTGGGATCGACACCGATCACAACATGACGGTGATTACCAGCGGCGGTCAGCAGGCGATCGAGCTTGCGTGCAAAACCTTTTGCAACGCGGGGGACGTGGTGATCTGCGAAAACCCGAGCTTCATCGGTGCGCTTAATGCGTTCCGTTCGCTGGGTGCGCGCCCCGTGGGTGTGGAGCTGGAGGAGGACGGCCTGTCCATTGAGGGCTTGGAAGCGGCGCTCAAGGCCCATCCCAATGCGAAAATGATTTACGTGATTCCCACGTTCCAAAACCCGGCGGGCCTGACCACGTCGCTTGCAAAACGCCGTGCGATTTACGCGCTGGCGCAGCGGTACGACGTGATGATCCTGGAGGATAATCCGTACGGTGACCTGCGCTTTGCAGGAGAGGATCTGCCCACTATCAAGAGCATGGATACCGATGGCCGCGTAATCTATTGCGGCACGTTTTCCAAAATTCTTTCCGCCGGTATGCGTGTGGGATTTGTGTGCGGAAACGAGCAGGCCATTCAAAAAATGGTGGTGGCCAAGCAAACCGAGGACGTGCACACCAATCTGTTTTTCCAGATGCTGTGCGCCGAGTACATGACGCGGTACGATCTGGATGCGCACATTGAGGGCATTCGCGCGCTGTATCGCGATAAATGCGGTTGCATGCTGGAGGCGCTGGATTGCCACATGCCGAAGAGTGTGCGGTACACACGCCCCGACGGCGGCTTGTTCTTGTGGTGCACGCTGCCCGATTCGGTGCCGCTTGCGGAATTTGTGGCACAGGCTTCGGAAAACAAGGTGTTCGTGGTGCCGGGTACCACCTTTAACTGCGATTTAACCGCACCGTCGCAATCCTTCCGTTTGAATTATTCCACCCCCTCGAAAGAACAGATCGAGCAGGGCGTTGCCACGCTGGGCAAAATTTTGCAAGGGAAAGCATAAGGCGCTGTCACCAAACAGAAATCAAAAAGGACGTGTTCGTGAGAACACGTCCTTTTTTACCGTTAAATCCATTCGTCTTCGGGGAATTCCGTGGGTACCTCCTCCAACCGTTCGGGGTGCTTTAATAACCGACGGAGCATGCGGAAGGATTCTGCGTAATAATGGCCGTCACAAATGCGTTCATCCAGCACAAGCTTGATACGGATCACTTTTTTGGTGGTGACGGTGCCGTCCGCCGAGGCGGCGGGCACTACCGCTTTTTTACCCATGGCCACAAACACTGAGGTGGTGCCGAAATTGTAAATGTGGTGGTAAATGGGGTGGATGCCGATGGAACCGACGTCGGTGATGTAAAACGACGTGTGGAACGGGCTGAGCTCATTAATAAAATCATTCATCCAGCCGCGGTGATCCATGAAAATGATGAAGTTAACAAACGCGCGCACCAGCCATGCGGGCAATTTGTTGAGGATTTTGGCCGCCACGTCGGTGGAGTTGGCATTTTCGATGTTTTTGATTTCCTTGTCCATCGCCTCGTTGACGCGTCGGTACACGTCAAACACCGTATCGGTTTTTTCAAAACGAGGTTTGATGCAGGATTCCTCCGCATCCTTGGAAAGACTTTGCTTGGCGGTCATGGAGGCGGTGAGACGGTTGCGGGCATACGCCTTGCCATTCATGATAAAACGGTTGAGGCGCGGGCGCAGCACAAACATCCGCACCACGGCGGCAATGAACACGTGATACATGGAAAAATTGGGCATATCGTGCTCTTTGCGCATGGTACGCACGTATTTTTCCAGCTCTTCAATTTCAATCTCTTCGTCAAAGTACACCTGCGCATCGTTGCGTGTTTTCATCAAATGCGGCATGACCGCAAACAGCGATTGCGTGTGGCGCAGGCGCCAGCCGTCCTTACGGTCGCCAAATCGTCTTTTTTTCGGTTCCATGTGTATTCTCCATCCTTACTGTACTGAGGGTGAAATGAGCACTATCACTGTATTCCGTTAAACTTCAAAACATGCTACCTTGAAAAACGGGAGACTTTGTCGAAACGAAACACAATATAGATATTATACAACATTTGTTCACAATTTGTCAACAATTTAGAAAAAGCCCCGCCGCACCGAAAGGT
>JAZQIV010000043.1:0-5100 GCA_045541305.1 Acutalibacteraceae bacterium
CCTCATTGTATCACAATGAGGGTGTTTTCATGGTGGAGACGAGGAGAATAACAATTTCCGCTTTTTGACTATTTGTAATTTTTTGAATTTTTGAAAACTGGCTTAAATTAAGGCTTTTTGAGTGCTCTTGCTTGCCCCTGCTTGGGCAAATTTGTGGAAATTTTGAAAAAATCGTTCCAAAATCGTTCCAAAATCACACAGATTCAAGCACCGCTACGGCACGTTCTTCCTCTCTGGGGTATAGGTGTGAATAGGTGTTCCAGGTTTGTTGAACATTTGAGTGTCCGAGGCGGCGCGCGATCTCTTGAATGTTGATACCGGAGTTGGCAAGCAAGGATGCGTGGCTATGCCGAAAATCATGAATGCGGATGTGGGGGAGACCTGCTGCGTTAGCAAATGTTGTGTTTCGTTTTTCGATGCTTGTATCTCTCAACGGAGAAACGCCGCCACACACACGGAAATCGGTCGAAAACGTTTTTATTTGCTCTTGGCGTATCCGATGCTCGGTAAGAATGTCAACAAGTTTTTGGGGCATTTGAATTGTTCTATACGACGACTTGTTTTTCGGCGGCGTTTCCTGATCATCGCCTTTCAGTTTTTGTGCAATGCTTCGGCGCACGTGGATCAGATCACCCTCGATATCCGACCATTTGAGCGCGTTGATCTCACCCTTGCGCATGCCTGTGTAAAAGGCTATATTAAAGAACACATAAAAACCGCTATCGTATAACGATCGATCCTTATGCTTTTCCGCTTCTGCTATAAACTGTTTGAATTGTTCGGGAGTATAGTACCGCAGCGCTTCTCGTTCGTGAGTAAAATACGGATCCCGAAAGCGGCCGATCTTGGCAAGGGGATTGCTTGGCAGGTAGTCAATCTTCAGTGCAAAATTGAAAATCGCATTCAAAGTCCGGTACGCGTTGTTTTTTGTGGATATCATGATATCTTTTTCGGAAATTGCGTTTTTCCATTCCGTCAACCGTTCAGAGTTCAATCTATCCAGTTTACAATCCCCGATGTGCGGTAACACGTGGTTTTGCATAATCGAATCTGTTTTAGCAAGCGAGGTCTTGCGGATCTCGTTTTGCTTTGCGGGAATATATTTGGTTTTATAAAACTCAGCTACGGTCAAGCTCGCGGATGGTGTCGGTTTATCAAGTTCCGACAACATGCGAAGTTCTTCGACCTTTGCTTCGCTTGATCCGTAAACACGCTTTGCGGATTTGCGGTGCTTTCCATCGGCATCGGTATAATTGACAACAACCTTGTATTGGGCTTTGCCGTCCTTTGTTTTTCCAGTTTTGTAGATGGGCATTGTTCATTCCTCTTTTACCAACATTTACCACACGTTGATTTGGTTCATTTTCTGTACTTTTTTCGGCAAACCTCTACAATGGAACGTGGAGGTGTTGAACGTGAATTACAAACATTATCAAAAATCACGGGACAAAGCGTGGCAAATTCTCATTGACTACAACATTAGGGAGTTGCCCATTTCGGTCAGCGCGTTATGCGATCAGATGGGGTTTGTGCTCCGGTTGTACGAGCCGACCGACGGCAACGACGGGTGTTGCGGTATCCGCTTGGGAAAACCACGGATCTATGTTAATAAGAATTGCAGTCCGGAACGGCGTCGGTTTACGACGGCACACGAGATCGGGCATATCGTGTGCGGCCACGTTGGCAAATATGAGCTCGTCAACCGTGAACCGTCGCCCGACGATAACCCCATCGAGCAGGAAGCAAATGTGTTTGCTTCTCGTCTGCTTGCTCCGGCATGCGTATTGTGGGGGTGCGGCGTACAAACGGCTGACGACATCCAACGTCTGTGTGGTATCAGCCGGCAAGCGGCAGAGTATCGCATGGAGCGAATGAAGATCCTGTATGCACGCAATAAATTTTTGATTTCACCATTGGAGCGGCAAGTGTACGCACAATTTGCGGAGTACATAGAAAAGGATAAAATCAGTCCGTCGATCTCTCCAACGTATCCTCGACGTTAAAAATCTTGTCAAACTGTTCGCCGGTTCTCGCCGTACCACGCGCGGCAACAGAAAGTACAGCACCGTCTTCGGGCGGTGCTGTTTCTTTTTCGGGTTCAACATCAAGGAGCTTGTCGACCGCCGGTTGGATCAACGGTTTGCCGCGGTAGGCGGTTACCACTTTTCCCTCGTGGTGGGTGAGTGGAACATACGATTCAAAATCTGATTCTATCCCGACCAATATTTCAATCGGAATATTAAGTGCCGTTGACAAAGCGGCAATATGAGATCGTTTCATATCTCCGATTTTTCCGCTTTCCCATTTCTGAACGGTTTGCTTAGAAACACCAACGAGCTTGGCAAGTTCTTCAAGAGTGTAGCCGAGGCGTTTGCGCTGGTCATATATTAATTTTTTGATTTCCATAATGACTTACCACCTTTGTGTACCCTATGATACCACGATAGTCGCTTAAATGCAACACATTTTTGGTCAAAAATAAAAAAAGTCGCTTTTAGGTGTTGACAAACTCCTAAAGCGGGTGTATTATTGACTTGTCGCTTATAAGCGACTACCGAAGCAACGCGAGGTGTCTTTTGAGTGTTTGATAAAGACTTGTTTGAAGAAAAAATCCAAAAATCAAATAAAACAATTGCAGAAACAGCGCGCTTTCTTGGGATTAACCGAAGTACGCTTTATAGGAAAATGGGTCAAACAGTAGATTTTACACGCGATGAGATGGTTAGGTTAAAATCATATCTTAATTTGTCCGTAGAAGAGTTTATGGCGGTTTTTTACGGAGGAAAAGTCGCCTAAAAGCGAAATTTGGTAGGAGGCATTATGAAAAGAGAAGAATTACGAGAAGCTAAAAATACGCCTGCACAAGAAAGTGCAGACGTATCAGGTGACAAAATTCGTGAAGAAATCGTGCAAAAAATATTTGACCTATTGGAGCAGTATGGTTGCTCGGTAGGTGCGGCGGAGTTGATTATGAATGATGTTCGACAGATGATTTGGGAGACGGTTCCGGTTAAAGGCGGTTTTTACGAACCGTCTCACAAATAAATTTTGCCAAGGCATCAAAGTTGTCTGAATCGGCGTTTGCCAGCTTATCAGCCAAGAGGCAGGAAAAGGTTAGTCCGGCAAAAAGGTGCGGAGAACGGCAGAAAACGCAATCTGCTCTGCAGCGAGAGTTGATAAAAGGGCAAAAGTTTTTCAAGCTAAAAGCCTCCTTATATTTTGATCGTTTAATTATAGCATAAATTTTTCGATTAGTCAGCAGATTAAGTTGTTTATATGAAACATTTGAAAGAAGGCGAAAGGATGAAACAGGAAAATTGGCAGTGGGCGGTCACTATGACGCTGGCCTGTATAGCTTTGATTGTTTCGATACTGCGGCTCGTTCTTCTTTTTGTTTAGAAAATGATCCCTGTTATCAGCGCGATAAGTGACAGGATTGTAGGGACAAGCCATTTGAGCAAATCCCAGTTTCGCTTTTGGATAAGCTCGTTCGCTTTTGGTTTTGCGAGGAAAAGAGCATCCGGAGATACACACATCACTCTTCCGGTTTCTTCAAAGACAGAGAATACCTCGTTAGGATTTTCGCACGAAATGTAGCCCTCTTCATGAAAAGAGTAAATAAGATCGGCGAAATCCGAGAACCAACCGTCATCATATATATGGGCTTTCTTAAGTAGTTTCCTGTATGTGATTCCTTTGGATGACCGATAAATTGTTCTTAATACTTTAGTTGTTTTTTTATCAAAATGAATCATTTGATGCATCCTTTTAAAACAAAGTTGTCAAGGGGTGAGCGGGTGAACCGGCGTGAAAGTATAGATAAGGCGGCGATCGAAGCCTTCTGGGCAATGAATTTAGAAATGCAAAAGGCATCCGCTACAGAGATCGTTGCATTATCCAAAGAAATGCGAGAGTGGTATGCGCTTCTTAATTTCAAGAAACCGATTGCAAAAAAGCGTTGTTACCGTATTTTCGTTCGAGTAGCGCGGTAGCTTTGCCAAGCATCGTCGATTGCCTGCAAATCTGTTTTGATTTCGCTTGCATTAACGGTTTGTTTTAGTAAATGTTTGTGCATATCCTGCAAAAGTGGTTGCATTGCCAAAGGTGCGAGTGCGATAAATTTGCTTAAGGCCGTTTGAGCCTTACGCTGGAAAGTTCCGGTATCAGAAGTGAGGTAGTGAGTGACAGCGGCACGCATTTCGGAATAGGCATCTTTGATTGCAAGATCATCGTCGCGGTTGTATTGGAACTTCATCTTTTTGAGTTCGCTGTTCATTGTAAGTTTGATGGTTAAGAATGATACAGCAGCATTGACAGCAATTAAGAGCAGATCAGACATTTATTCACATCCTTTACACGAATCCATCCGCCGCAGGCGGTTGTGAATACAACACGGAGTTATACGGCTATATAAAATTGTCGTTAGCGATCGGGGCGTGTATCTGCTTGCCGAACGCCCGTGTTGGGAAAATGCGGTATAGGTTTGGGATCTTGTTCCTGGCAGAACATCTCAATTTAATTATACGGCATTTTTCTTTCTTGTCAATATTCCAACGGGATAGAAAGGAGAGGAAACTATGAAGAAAATCAGAATTCTACGGGAACAGCGGAACATGACACAGGTGGAGCTTGCCGACGCTGTCGGGATCTCGCAAAAAGAAATCTCGTCGTATGAGACCGGTGTGAAATCGCCGCGTGTCAACGTGGCGGTGGTGATTGCCGACGTGCTTGGCGTGACGATTGGAGACTTGGTGGGGTGATGATCCAACATATATTTATTCTTGTTGCTAGGGCATAACTTCTAGAGATCATCAGCAGAATACGCTACTTATTTGAAACCTTATGGAAAGGGTGTGGAATTATGAGTTTTTTGGAAATGGTGGGGATTTTATTTATTTCTATAATCAGTTCATTCGCCGGATCTTTAATTGGCGGCATCAGCGCTGTGGTTTATTGCCAGCAACATAAAGACGATGAAGAATAAACCAGGTTATTACCGCCGCGATCTAAGACATTCCGAACACAGTCATACCTATCACATTACGGCGGTTGTAATAACGGCACGGTCTCCCTTACGTGCCATGCTCTCGGCGGCGGTCG
>JAZQIV010000044.1:0-13400 GCA_045541305.1 Acutalibacteraceae bacterium
CCCGATGAGGGTATCCTCATCGGGGGGCGTTGTTAGTTGGTGTAATGTTGAATGGCCTTTGCAACGCATTCGACGGTGTCGGAGGCGTGACGATCGATGCTCGCCATGAAGCATTCATCAGCAACGCACATCTAACCGAAGCCTGCCAAAATTTCGTTGGTGCAGATATAATCCTGCTTGGTAATATGATTTTACAGTTATTCTACCAGCTTGCGGCTTCGGAAGAATCAGCGGCATGCCCGCTTTGCATGCAAGATGCGGACGCACCCTGAATTATGCTTTTTTGTTTTTCTCTTTGGCACGTTTGTCGTTGATGATCTGCATGTGCTCGGCGGTGATGAACTCCACGTTGTTTTCCTTTGCCCAATCGACACAGCCCTTGAGCACCAACGGCAGAAACACGCGCGGCACGGCGAGCACTGTTTTGAGCGCATCGTCGGTGAATTTGACAACATCGTCCGCACGGTCGGCGGCATAGCGCACCGATTCGAGCGAAGCTTCACGCATTTGCAACAGCTCCGCGCGCATTTTGGTTTTGCGATGGAACCAAAAATTTTTGCTGTCACGATAGCCATAGTCCACCGGCAGGGCGGGGAAATCCTTAGCTTTGACGCCATTGATGATCGCATCGCGGTACGGCTTTTTCATGAGGATCTTATCCACACGCAGGATAAAGTGTGCACCGAATTTGCTGGTAATGCCGTTGAAATCGTGGTACGGCGGTTCGTAGCCGTTCAGCTCGCCGGCGGCGTCGCGATCGGCACCGTCCAGCTCGCGCACCCAGGTACATTCAATCGCCTGGATGGCATCCGTGAGCACCGACGGGCGTTTTTCGCCGGTTTCTTCCTCCAGCAGACTGGTTTCCAGTTTGAATTTGCATTTGGGCATTTTTTCGCTCGGTTTATCGCCGGGCCAGGATAATTTGACCGCTTCCTTGAACGTTTTGGGGTTGTCATCAATGAAATTCAACGTGCATTTGCCGTTACGCAGGATGTTCTGCGCGGTGTTGGACGAATTGCGGCAACACAACAGCATGGCGTAGTAGTCCTTGCCCGCCACATAATACGGCTGCACGAGCGAATAGGGACCCAAATTGGTGGTGCCGTCCTCGCACAGCGTGCTGATAATGACGGTAGGCATCGGGAAGAAAAGCGACGTTTGATAAAAGTTATCCACAATGCGTAAATTTTCAAAGCTACTCATTTTTCATTCTCCTTTTGATATTCCAACAAATCGCTGACAGTGCAATCCAACGTTTCACAGATGGCTGCCAAGGTGGCAAAACGAATGGCCGTAACTTTGTTGTTTTTGATTTTGGATAGATTCACATTGGAAATGCCGACGCGTTCGGCCAACGTATTGAGCGACATTTTGCGTTCGACCATCATGCGGTCGAGATGCAGCACGATTTTCCCCATACGCTTCTCTCCTTTACAGCAAACCATCGACATCTTGTTCCAGCTCGGCACCGCGGGCAAAATACTGTGTGAGGCACAAAACGATGATACCCATGATGACACCGGTTTGGTCCATGTACACCTCGGCGTGATAACCGCCCGCTACCAGCTGGATGATCCCGCTCGTGACAAACCCGATCAACGGAACGGCGATGCAGGAAATGCCGATCTTTTTCAGCCGCGAAATGTTTTCAGCGCAAAACGGGGTGTTTTTTTCGGCTTGCTTGATGAGGAGATACAACCAACGGAAAATAAGAGCGACCAACGCGAAAATGGCGGTGGCGCCAACGGCAAACAGGCACAAAACCGTGGTGTGAAGCTCGCCGGACGATACCTTGGCGACCACTTCCAAGCCATAGGCCGACAGCCGACCGTCCACCGCCAACGATTCCACATCCATGACATATTTGAGCCACTGCGGCGCAGCCAAAGAAAGGATGCCTGCCACCGCCATTAAGGCTGCGGATACCCAATGCCCGACCTCCAAAATTTTGACCATGACCAACGCTGCTTTACTGATACCTTTGTTCATACCGTTGCCTCCTTTGTGTGTTCTTGGCAACTACACCATAGCATAGTTTTTAATGTTTGTCAACATAAATTTAATGTTTACCGTTAATTTTTATTTGTTTCGCATTAATTATCGCCTGTTTCATGAGCGGGTCGACCGTAGCGGCAAAATAATTGGCAATGGTTTCGGGAGATTCTTTGCAACGGTGCGAAATCCAAAAACGAACTGCCTCGACGAAGGAGGCGGCGATGTGATTGGTCCAGTATTCCTCCGGCAAAGTGGGAACGGCGGAGTGGGGATACAGCGGCAGGATCAGTTTTTTGAGGTTGGTTTTGAAGTACTGTAAAAAGATTTCGTTGTTTTCGGATGAAAGCAGCTGCAGTATCGACCGCTCGGTTTGCTGCAGATGGCGCAGCAAATGCAAAAACACCGAATCCTGCGAGGTGCCGTATGCACACGGGGGTGTGGAATTAACCGACATAGCGGTATCGGCAATGTGGTCAAACAAATCCTCGCACAGCTCCTTGAGCAGGAAATCCTTGGTTTCGAAATGCGCGTAAAACGTCGCACGCCCCACGTCGGCGCGCTCCAGGATATCCCCCACCGTGATGCGGTGATACGGCCGCTCCGACAGCAATTCGATAAACGCTTTGAAGATCGCTTCGCGTGTTTTGCGTTGACGTCTGTCCATGCTTGTTACCCTCCGTACAATTTTGTGGTTTTGTTCGGTATGGAACACCGTGGCACAACTATCTGTTGTCAAAACAGTCAGCCAATCGATATAATAATACCGAACAATATGTTCTATATAGAATATATTGTACTAAAAAATCAAAGTTCGGTCAAGAGGTGCCCACATGAAAACAGAACGGAATATTGGAATTGCATTTGTGCTGAATCTGGCATTTGCCGTGCTGGAAACGGTTGGCGGCTTGGTGACAGGAAGCGTGGCAATCATATCCGATGCGATACACGATTTGGGGGATGCGCTCAGCATTGGCGTTTCGTACATACTGGAACGTAAAAGCCGCGCAAAACCCGACGCGGTGTACACGTATGGTTATGCGCGGTATTCGGTGATCGGCAGCGCTTTTACCACGTTAATTCTGATTTTGGGGTCTGCAGCGGTGATCTACGGTGCGGTGTGCCGGTTAATCGCCCCCAGCCCGATTGATTACAACGGTATGATACTGTTTGCGGTGGTGGGGGTAACGGTGAACCTGTCGGCTGCTTTTGTGACCCGTGGCGGCGAGTCGCTGAACCAAAAAGCGGTGAATCTACACATGCTGGAGGACGTGCTGGGATGGGTTGCCGTGCTGGTGGGGGCAGCTGTGATGCGCTTTACCGATTGGGCGGTGTTGGATCCGCTGTTATCCATCGCGGTGGCGATATTCATTCTGACACACGCCGTGCACAACGCCAAGGAAACGATAGACGTGCTGCTGGAAAAGATCCCGACGGATCTTTCCCTCCCCCGACTTCGGGAGCATCTGTGTGAACTGGAGGGTGTGACGGACGTGCATCACATTCACGTGTGGAGTATGGACAAACATTGTCACATTGCCACGCTGCACGTAGTCAGTAATGACGAACCCGCCGCCATCAAGGCGCGGATACGCGAGGAGCTGCGGGAGCATGGAATTGGGCACGCGACGGTGGAAGTGGAATCGGTGGGAGAAGCATGTGAAGCCAAGCAATGTGACACCTCGTACACCGTTGTTTCGCATCATCACCATCACCATTAACAGACAAGGGAGAATCAAACGATTCTCCCTTGTGTTGTTTGACACTTATTCAATTGTGGTGACAAGTTCCGACAAAGCTTTGCGCTTTTTGGGACGCAAGGAATCGTCCGCCTTGGCATAACCGAGCGAGATAACCAAGCGCGGTGTGCCGTCCAAGGCACACAGGCGCGTTAAGGCGGCGGCATCGAACCAGCCGAGGATACAGCTGCCGAGACCTTGCGCCGCGGCTTCGGCGGTCATGTATGCCGCCACGATGCCAATATCGATGGAGCGATAATCATTGTGCTTGAGTTTGGCACCGACCGCCGCCGTTTTGACATACGGTTTTTCGGAAATCACCAGTTGAATGGGGGCCTCGCTTGCAAAGGCATTCATGCCTATGCTTTGGGTAGCTTTGGCAGCGGCTTTTGCTGCGTCGCCCGTGCACACGGTGATGTGATACGGTTGCCCGTTGCAGGCAGACGGTGCCAATTGTGCCGCTTGCAAAACAGCATCCAGTTTTTCGGGTTCTACCGCCCGCTCGGCATCGTACCGACGGCAGGATTGGCGAGTGTTGGCAATCTCGTTAAAGTTCATATCTCCCACTCCTTTTTCATCCAAACGTGCGGGCAGCCTTGTTCCTCTTCCACCTCGCTGCACGCAACGTACCCAAGCGATTCGTAAAAACCGCAGGCATGGCATTGCGAGTGCAACTGCAGCTGCGTGCCTCCGCGTGCCTGTACCGCCTGCTCGGCTTCAGTCATTAGCAAGCGGCCGACACCCGTACCGCGGTATTCTTTGAGAACGCACAAGCGACCAAGCAGGTACGTTTGACCGTCGTCTTGTGTAAACACACGGCAGGTGCCGAGCGGCTCGTGATCCTCGCCGAATGCTACCAAATGGATGGCAATTGCATCCACCGCGTCAAATTCATCTGTAAACCCTTGTTCTTCCACGAACACGGTGGTGCGAAGCTGCATCGCGACCTCCGGCATGGAGGGGAATATGCGGACCGTCATGGCGGTTCACCGTCCTTTACCTTTGAGTATACAAGAAAGGGGCAAAATTCTCAATATTTTTTCGGGTTTCTCTTGCTTTTTTCTTATAAAAGAATATAATGGCGGTGAAAGTCGGTGAGAACACATGAAATACGGAAACCGAAACATCAACATGGTACAGGGACCGTTGTTCGGAAGCATTATACGCTATACTCTTCCGATCATTGCCACGGGCTTGCTGCAATTGTTATTCAACGCCGCGGATCTGGTGGTGGTGGGACAATTTTGCGGCAGTATATCGGTTGCCGCGGTGGGAACCACCGCTCCAATCACCAGCCTGATGATCAACTTTTTTATCGGGCTTTCGGTGGGGGTTGGCGTTGCGGTCGCGCAGGCGATCGGTGCCAAAGAAGACACCCAGGTGCACCGCACGGTGCACACCGTGTTGCCGCTTATATTGATCTGCGGCGGTATTCTCACGGCACTGGGCCTTGTGGGGTCACAGCAATTTTTGGTTTGGATAGGCACCCCTGATGATGTGTTGCCGTTATCCACTGTGTATATGCGGATCATTTTCGGCGGGGTTACGTTTTCGCTTGCCTACAATTTCTTGGCGGCTATTCTTCGTGCGGCCGGCGACACCAAAAGCCCTTTGATCTTTTTGACCATTGCGGGTGTTGCGAACGTTGCGCTCAACGTTATATTTGTAACGCTGTTCCACATGAACGTGGCCGGCGTGGCGTTGGCTACGGTGTTATCGCAAGTGTTGTCCGCGGTGCTTACGCTGCGCGCACTGATGCGGCGTACGGATGCCTGCCAATTACGGATATCGGAATCCCGCATTTACACAGCGCCGCTGAAACGGATTGTTCAGATCGGGTTGCCAGCCGGTATTCAAAGCTCATTGTTTTCCATTTCCAACGTGCTGATTCAATCCTCCATCAATTCGTTTGGTGCTGCGGTGATGTCGGGAAATGCCGCGGCACAAAATATCGACGGATTTATCGGCACGGCGATCAACGGTTTCCACCAGGCGGCTGTGAATTTTACCGGTCAAAATGTGGGTGCCAAGCAATACGATCGCGTGCGAAAAGTCCTGGGGATTTGCCTTGGCTGCGGTGTGGTGACCGGCATGCTGCTCAGCGCGGTGATTTACGCGTTTGGGCCGCAATTACTATCGATTTATATCAACGATTCCGCCGAAGCCATTACATACGGTATGATTCGTTTAACTTACTTGGGATTGCCCTATTGTTGCTGTGCGCTGATGGACGTTTCCACCGGTGCTTTGCGCGGCATGGGAGCCTCTGCCGCACCGATGCTGATTTCGGTGCTGGGAATTTGCGGGTTCCGTGTGGTGTGGATCTACACGATCTTTTCGATTCCCGCCTTTCACACGCTGCCGGTGCTGTATATCTCCTACGTGGTATCGTGGCTGCTAACCGCCGCAGCCGAGTTGATCGCATTTGTATTGCTGTATCGAAAGCAACGGCGAGCGGTTCTTCGCGGATAGTAAAAGCGGGTATCGTTTTGATACCCGCTTTTGTTATCCGATGAAATTGGTCCATACGCGTTTTTCTTTTTCCGGCAACCCGAACGCTTCCTTGCCGAGCGCAATGCTCTTCATGAGGAAGGTCATGTTTTCTGCCAAAGCGCGCATGGTCTGCATGCCTTCGGCATCCTCTGTCGCCTGACCGGGCGCTCTGCCGTGCACGCTGTTCCAATACTGGCTGGAAGCCACCGGCATGCCGCAAATGGTGAAATATTTGTTAAGTTGGTCAAATGTGGATGAACAGCCACCGCGACGGGCAACTGCCACCGAGGCGCCGACTTTCATGGTTTTATCAAACCACGTACTGTAAAACAAACGGTCCAAAAGCGAAACAAGTGTACCGTTGGCAGCGGCATAATACACAGGACTGCCGATGACTAAGCCGTCGCATTCTTCGAGTTTAACCGCCAGTTCGTTCACAATATCGTTGAACGCGCATTTGCCGGTTTTTACGCATTGGAAGCATGCCACACAACCGCGAATATCCTTGCCGCCAACCTGCACGGTTTCGGTTTCGATGCCGTTATTGTGAAATACCGTTTCCATTTCGGCAAGTGCGGCGGCGGTGTTACCGCCCACGCGCGGGCTACCGTTTAACAATAAAACTTTCATCATATCCACCCCTTTTTTATCAGTATACCGTTTTTGAAGAGGAAAGGCAAGAAAGAATGCTTGCAAACCCACAAAAACATGGTATACTATAAAGAGAATCTCAGGAAGGGGGCGGCACCGTGAATTTGCAGGAATCGGGCGAGATGTATTTGGAAACGATTTATTTGCTTTCCAAAGAAAAAGCGGCCGTGCGCAGTATTGACGTGGCGGATAAGATGGGATATTCCAAACCGAGTGTCAGCCGTGCCGTCGGCCTTTTAAAAAACGGCGGTTTCTTAACGGTGGACAAGGACGGATTTTTGCAGCTGACCGAAATCGGCATCACCGTTGCCGAGCGGACGTATGAGCGGCATCGCGTGTTGACCTCCTTTTTTATGGGACTTGGCGTGGAGCCTGCGATTGCATCCGAGGATGCATGCAAGATCGAGCACGTGATCAGCCAAGAAACGTTTGCGGCAATCAAACAACAAATTGAAGCGTAAAAAAGCCCGTGGCGAACGCCACGGGCTTTTTGTTTTAGGATCGTTCGGCTTCGCGCGCGATAGCATCTGCCAGTCTATCGTTCATGGCAGCGGTGTAAATGGTTTCGCCGTTATCGAGTTGGATATAACCGCTGATGGTATAATCGCGCAAAAGGAAGTTTTTGTTATTCGGGTTGGACGTTGTCATGTTGATGCAAAAATCCATGTATCGATCGGTGTATTCCAGCATATAGATGCCGGACCAACCGCTCTTATACGACAACGCGTGCCACACCCTTTGATCGGAAGTGCCGGCTTGATAAGCCTCGTAATCTTCAAGCGTCAACGAGTCTTGTTCACCGCGCGTTAACAATACACCGATCTGCATGATCGTACGGGTTTCGCCGTTGTGCTTGAGTGTCAGTGTATCGCCGTCCAAATTTAAACCCTCGATATACAATCGGTTCAGGAACCGAATCGCATCCGCTTCGCCGTTGGTGCGACGAACCGCGGCCGCAATGGTGCCAAATTGATAGTTGTTTTGTGCGGTAGTTTCAAACTCGGCGGTGACGGTGGTGGTACCGATCGGCACCGTCATAAGGAACGTGTTGCCCGCGCCGCCATATACATCGGCTGTCATGCCGGCGTTGTTCAGGATTTTTCGTGTGACGCCTTCGGCCGTGGTATAGGTGAGCGTACCGGCCTTTAGGATATAGCCGGTATCCGGCAAAACGGTAACCGTGACCGTTTCGCCACTCGTTAGCCCGGTTGTTTTGTTAACGGAGATTGTACCGCCTGCAGCTTGTTGCACCACAATCTCGTTGACGGGAAGAACTTCGCAGATGGAGAAATTGTCCACATAACCCGCGGCATTGGCCACGTTGCGAAAACCGATGGTAGCGGAGGTCAAGTTGCCGGTGTTGGACACCTCATCCGCAACCGTAAAGGTGTACGTTGCCGTTTGCCAAGTGGACCCTCCGGAAAGATTACGCACACCGGCGCCGCTGGTAATATAACTGTTTTGATCGTAAATGCGGAAGGAAAGATCGCCTTTATAACGGAAGCTCACGGTATACGTGCGTCCTGCGCGTAGCTGCATGTATTTGCAATAGCGCCAGGAACTCTGCGCACTTTGCGCCGGAATCTTCATATACGTGTTGCCGCCCTCGGTTTCCAGTTCGGCAAGCGGTGTCTGCTCGGAACCGGTTTTGGCAATTCCCCACAGGATGTGATGCCAATACAGTTGCAGCGGCTCGCCCTCAAAATCGCCATTTTGGATCAAATTCATATAGCGGTCGACCGCGACAGTACAGGTTGCTGTGTTGCCAAACAAGTCGGTAACCAACACAACCGCCGTGCCAACATCTCTGGCGCAAACGTAACCGTCGTTATACACCGACACCACCGACGGATCGCTGCTCTGCCAGGTAAGGCCGCGCACCTCATTGCCGTTGGTGTCGACCACACGCAGATGCTGACGTGCACCTATCGGCACGGAAACGTGGTCATCTTCAAACGAGAACTCCACTTGTGTTTCGGCGGTCTCTTCCGGTGCTTGCCACACCCGAACGTAGTCCACTTCCATTTGGAACTGTTCCGAACCACCCAAAATGATGGGCAGGTATTGGGTATCCATCCCGGTCATCGAACCGACTGTCGGTTGTTGAGCCGCCGTGGATGTACGATCCGACGGATAATCCTCCGCCGTGTAGGCAATGGTATGAATGAGCTTGCCATCCACATACGTGCTCACGTACCCATCGTCCCACAAGCAAGAAAGCGTATGAAACTCGGTTTCACTGCCGATTTTATCGTACGACACGTCATTGCAGGTTGTGTGCCAGGTCTGTGCCCAAGTCTGTTCACCGGTTTCTTCGTCGGTTACCCATTCACTGTGACGTTCGTGCAGAGTGGTACTAAAGCTGTAACTGTACTTCGTTCCGTAATACTCCATCCAGTCCATTTCCACACTATCGACATTGCGTTCCCCTCTGGCAGATGCCCACAGAGTGTCAGTGGGATAGGCCCATACACCGGGGTTACGCACGCTACCGTTGTTTACATCTTCTTCCCAACCGCTATCCCAGCCTTCATCGCCCGATTCGGGAAGACGGATGCGGTATTCAAGATAGCCCTTATTAAACGCAAAGCCGACCATCTTACGAATATCGATGGTAGCAATACTGTATGCCCATTTGGTTTCTTCGGTGTGTAACCGCAAAATGCCGTTTTCCACCGAATAGTCGGTATCCAATACCTGCTTGGATTCGCCGTACGGGCGGGTAACATACCACTTGTAACCGGTTTTACCGGTAGCATCGTTATCAATGGAAAGTGCCGAATTAAAGTCATCACTGAACGTGAGCTCCGTAAAGCCTTGCTTTGCCGCAGCATCCGGCACGGTCAATTCCGTATCCGACACGTACAGGTTATAGAAGATCTGGTTATCCTCGGTTTGTTGGCTTTTTTCGTACAGGTATTTGGAGCCGTAAGCAAACGCGGTGATCGCGTGGTCACCTTCCGTGGCAATCCATTTTTCGGACGGGGTGCTCATCAGCGTCACGCTCTCGCCCACCGCTAAGCCGCCTTTGTGCGTTAACGTCGCGATCACATTCACAGCATCCGCACAAACATCCACGGAAAACTCCGCATCTTCCGAAATATCCATGGTACCGTTATTGGTAACCTTTACCGAAAAGTTTTTCAGCACATCGCCGGGGGCGGCAAGGCGCTTGGATTCGGTACCGGTCCACGTGAATTCAGAGACGGCAAGATCGGTTAAGTCGTACTGCACCAGGGACAGTTGATCAAAATACGTGGTGGTCGTACCGTCCTTGTTGCCAAACCAGATCCAGTCATATTCACGCGTGGGACGCGTGTCACCGGTGGTGAAAATATAGGAAAACTCCGTCCATTCGTCTTCTGCTACCTTCGGACTCATGTGGCCGCCGGTGGTGGAGTTGACCTGTTTGATCTGCGAGAAAAAAAAGAAGTTCGGTGCGCCGCCTTTGGCACGACCGGTCAAGCGGTAGGTTGTGTTCGTTTCAAGGAAAGACAAATTCCAATATTGTCCACTCACACCGGCGTCAAAAGACATGGTGGCAGCAGAAGAATCCGACAAAGACGCGATCGGTTGCCAAATGCGCGCGGTAATCTCAGCCCCCTGTTCGGTTAACAGGTTGGGGCGAATCACCGGTGGTATCAGTTCCACATCGCCGTATTCAGGCGTTAACGCAACAGCCGGCAACACCCAACCGGAAATGGTACAGGTGAGCACAATTGCCATGGCAAGGATCAGACCAAGTGCGCGTTTGAACGGTTTTTTCATAATCATTCTCCCTACATAATAGTAATGGGGACAAATACACAGTAAGTATACCATACTTCAAAAAGCAAAGCAAGAAAAAACGCCAAAAGTTTTAAAAGAAACGGCGCAGATTTGTGCAATCTGCGCCGCTTTGTTTATTCGTCTACGTTTTGATGTAACAGCGTGTCGTCGCTGGCGGTCCACACACGGACCCAGTCGAGCTCCAACGGATAGTCATCGGCACCGCCGATGATGATCGGCATGTTTTGCTTGCCGAGATACGAGAACGTACCGATTTCGGCATTCCAGGGGCGCGGATACGGGTAGTTATTCTCGTAAAACTCCACCTTGCTGACAACGCGACCGTCCAAGTAGGTATACAACCGATCGTCGTTCCACTGCATGGCCATGACGTGCCACTCGTTATCGCCAATGTTGCGGCCGCGAAGATCGCCGTTGTTGGTAACCACGTGCGGATGTTCCACACCGTTTTCATCGGTATACGGATGGTCATGCAGCGTGACGGTGATGTAATCATCCTCGTACTTATTGCCCCAGTTTTCCATCCAATCCAGCTCCACACAAGGGGCTTGCGGTCTGCCGAGTGCATCCGCCCAGATGGTGGCGGTGGAATATGACCAAATGGCCGGAATGCGAATACCGGTTACGTGACCGGTGTCCGCCGTGGCTTTCATACGCATGCGGAATTCAATATAACCCTTGTTGAATGCATAGCCAACGGGGCGGAACGTATCGATGGTGCACAAGCCATAGTTCCAGCGGGTGTCGCGGTTGTGCAGGTGCATGACGCTGTCCTTCACGCTGTAATCCAATTCGGGTTCCAGGTTCGACTCGCCCCACGGACGGGTGACATACCAATGGTAGCCCTCTTCCCCGCAGCCGGTGTTATCGATGGTATCCATCGTTTCAAAATCATCACTGAAGGTGAGTACGTTAAAGCCTTTTTCGGCGGCGGGTGCCGGCGGCTGCAAAATCTCCTCGTTTACACGTAAACAAGCGCTGCGCGCATGACCCGCACGGCCAACGCGCGGCTGTGCCAACGAGGCATCGATAAGAGCGGTGATCACGTGCTCACCCTTGACCGCTTCCCACGGTTCGGTGCCGGCAACCTCCACGGTTTGACCGACAGCCAACCCGTTATTATACGTAATCGTTTGCACGGCCTTGTTATCCACACGGATTTCGATGGTAAGCGAGTCGGTATAAGCCTCGTCGCCGATGTTTTCCAGCTTCACACTGAAAACGATCGGGGTAGCGGGCTTTACCTGCGTGTCATTATTCCAAAAAACTTTTCTGACGGCAAGATTCATAAAGCGGCACCTCCTTATTCGTCCACTTCTTGACGGAGCATCGGTTCTTCGCTGGCCGACCAAACACGGATCCAGTCGATCTCCATCGGATAATCCGATGCACCGCCGATGATGATCGGCATGTTCTGCTCATCCAAATGGCTGAACGAACCAACGCGAGCGTTCCACGGGCGCGGAGCCGGGTAACCGTCCTTGCTGTATACAATTTTGTGGACCATGCGGCCGTCAAAATAGGTGATCAGTTTACCGGTATCCCACTGCATGGACAGGGTGTGCCACTCGTAATCGCCCAATTGCATACCGATCACACCGCCGCCGGGCGATACCACCGGTTTTGGCCACTGCTCCTGCGGCACCTCGGGGTCGTGATCTTTTTCGTGCAAACAAACACTGAAGAAATCGGGCATATCATACTTATCGCCCCAGTATTCCAGCCAGTCCAGTTCCACCGAGCAATGATGCTTCTTTTTCAATGTATTGCCCCAAATAGACGTGGTCGGCAACGACCACACGGCCGGCACGCGAATCTTCGTAACGGTACCGGTATCGGCAGAGTATTTCATGCGCACACGGTACTCAATATAGCCTCTGTTGAACGCATATCCCACCGGATGGCGGGTATCAATGGTACACAGGCCGTAGTTCCACCACGTGTTGATGTTGTGAAGTTTCAACACGCTGTCTTTCATGGAATAGTCATCGCCGACATGCAGATCGCCCTCGCCCCACGGACGGGTGACGTACCAATGATAGCCTTCCTCGCCGGTGGCTTCGGTGTCGATCAGGTCCATCGAATCAAAATCATCGCTGAACGTTAACGTGTTGAAGCCTTTTGCGGCGGCAGGTGCGGGCGGCACCAAAAATTCCTCGGCAACGTGCACGTGTGCCGAGCGCGCATGGCCGGCGCGGCCGCAGCGCGGTTCGGACAGTTCGGGTGCGATGCGGGCGGTAATCATGTGATCGCCTTTCACGGCTTTCCAGGCATCCTCAACCGTAAGCATGATCGGCACACCGCCCTCGCCGGGATAAATATGCCCAACACGGGTCGCCGTTTTATACGGCTTGGCGTCGATCAGAAATTCCACCGTGACGGGGTCACGGTAAATTGCTTTTTCTTTGTTTACAATCACAGCGGTCAGGCGAAGCGGTGTGCCGGGTTTGACCTGCGCGCCGCCTTCCCATATCACTTTTTTGACAACCAAGTTAGCCATGAAATTTCCTCCTTATCCAAGTGTCAACGTGGCGCTGACGTCGCCATCGTTGATGGTGGGGTGCTGATGCATCGACAAAATCATATCCTGCTCGCCAAACATCGCGGCACGGGAGTCGTCCACCAACAAAAATTCCGGATGATCCAACTGCCCTGTTACCTTAGCAATGCCGGTGGGCACCAACCGCCCGCTCGGCAAGGTAACATCCACATACGCAATACCGATGGCACCATAGC
>JAZQIV010000045.1:0-16921 GCA_045541305.1 Acutalibacteraceae bacterium
TTCCACCAAGGGGTGGCCGTTGAATTTCTCGCCGTATTGCTTCATGAAGGCAGACAGCTTTTCCAAATACACGGGGTCGTCATACACCGGCTCGGGACAGACGTTGCCGTCGACCTCAAAATCGATGTACTTCGCGCCTGCCTCCCACACCCAGGCGGGGGTGGCATCCGACAGATCGCCCTGGAACGTGCAGACACGCAGCGCAAAGCGTTTGCCTTTTTTTGACCAGGCATCCAGGATGGCATCGATATACGACCAATCGAGCTTGCCTTCTTCTTTTTCAATATCGCCCCAGTTAAAACGCAGGTAGATATGATGCAGCTGCGGGAAATCGGCAACGTCGTCGTTGATATCGATGGAGGTGACGCGGCCCGCGGCATCGCGGTGTACCGTTTCATAGTCGTTGCGGTAACTGTCGTGCGAGTAGCCGCCGTCAATATAGTGCCAGTACCAACCCTTGTGCGGGTTGTTCAGCACGGTTTTATCGTCTTGATAGTCGCGCAGATCGTACACCGTTCCCTGTGCGGGATCGGCATCGATGCGGTCATAAAACAATCGTTTCATTCGACTTGTTCTCCACACTTTTTCTCAAAATTCCAGCGGGTCTTGAGGGTATCCAGTTCCGGCGTATCCAGCAGTTGAATACGGGTATCCGTGGTGCCTTCCAGTTCGAAAACGATGATCTCGTTCTCCCCTTCTTTCAAAACAGCACCCGGCAGATACAACGTCTGCTGCGGTCCCACGGGGTTCCAATACCGACCCAAATTAAAGCCGTTGACGATCACGACGCCTTTGGTGAAGCCGGGCAGCTTCACATACGTGTTGCCCGCTTTTTCCACCGTGAGCGTGCCGCGGTAAAAGGTGGGCTTATCCGAGGGCTTTGCCGCCGTGAAGGTGAGGCGGGACAGATCGGTGAGCGGCATCGGGCGCATGGTCCAGTTCAAACGGGTCTGCATGGCGCTCTTATACCGATACTCCACCAGTTCCACGTGACGGGTAATACCTTTGCGCTCGTACGGCATCATGGGACCGAAGTTGATGCGGCCCATGTTTTCCACCAAAATATCCAGGCGGCAGGATTCGCCGAAGCCCGCTTCGATGATGATATCGTCGTCACGGTGGTCGCGCTCTTTAATGCCGGCGAATTCGCCGTTGACAAAGAACAGCGCGCGGTCATGCAAGCCGTGCACACGGACGTAGCTCTTATCCAGCGGGCCCTCCATCACGGTGCTGTACAGAATGAAGCCGAAATCCTGACCCAGATCCTCCATGCACAACGGTGTGACATGCTGCACGGGGGTGGAAACCGCATCCAGCTGCTCCATGAGCGGTGCCATTTCGGTGAGCTCGAGTTCGCCGTAAGCATATTTCGGCGTATCCTCCACGTCCACCTCGGGTGCGGGGCCGAAATGCTTTTCCAGCACCGCTTTCATCGCCCAATATTTTTCCGTGCGATCGCCCGCTTCGCTGAGCAGGGCGTTATAATCGTAGCTGGTTACGTCGGGTTGATAGGTACCGCGGTGGTTGGCACCCGCCGTGAAGGCAAAGTTGGTGCCGCCCTGGAACATGTACAGGTTGACCGAGCCGCCCTCGGTGAGGATCTCATCCAACGTTTCGGCCGCTTCCTCCACGGGTACCATGTTGCGCGGCTCGTACCAGTGGTCAAACTGACCGCACCAATACTCACCCACCATCAGCGGATGGGTGCGGCCGCGTTCGCGCACGCGGTTGAAGCAATGCTTCACGTTGCCGCCGAAGTTGATGGTAGCGAGATACCCATCCACCATACCGCCGGTCAGCATGTTATAGACGCCACCGTCGGCGGTGAACAGCAAGCTGTTCACCCCGAATTCGCGGTACATATCGATGATGGCCTGCATGTACTCCTTATCGTGGCTGTAGCTGCCGTATTCGTTTTCGATCTGTACCATATAGATGGGGCCGCCGTTTTCCGCCAAACGGGGACCGAGGATTTCAAACAATTTTTGATAATACCGGTGAATCTTTTCCAAAAACAGCGGGTCATTGCACCGGTAATGCATGCGGGGATACTGCAGCATCCAGGACGGCAGGCCGCCGAAATCCCATTCCGCGCAAATGAACGGACCGGGACGCAGGATCACGTGCAGACCCAGCGAGGCCGCCAAATCCACAAAGCGCGCCACATCCAAGCCGCCGGAAAAATCGAACTCGCCCTCACGGGGCTCGTGCAGGTTCCAGCAGGTGTAGGTTTCCACGGTGTTCAGACCGCAGGCTTTGAGTTTTTTCAGGCTGTTCTCCCAATAATCGGGGTGTACGCGGAAATAGTGGATCGCACCCGACAGGACGCGCCACGGCTTGCCGTTCAGCCAAAAACTTTCGTCGGTATAGGTTAATACGCTCATGGATGTGCCGCCTTTCTGAAATACAGTTGATACGATCAATTCATGGTGCCGAGCAGGTTGATCTGCCCCGCCATGCCGATATCGTTTGCCAAACGCGCGCCGACACCGTTATGGCTTTCGATCCACAGACCGACGTGGTATACCTCGTTGGATTTCGGGAGGGTCATGGTGACCTTGAAATTCTTGGTGGTTGCCGCTTGCAGGTCGACCAGCTCACACAGCTTTTTGGAATCGACCACCTTGTTTTTGCTGTCCAGAATCACGAGCTTGATCTCTTTGAGTGCGAGCGGTGCCGCAAAGCCATAGTTGGTGAGGCTGAAGGACACGTCGGCCTTGGTGCCGGTTTTTTGCACCGTCACGTCGGAAGACACCAAATGATAGCCGATAAAATCCTGAAGATAATCGAAGACGCTCTTGAACACGGACTTACCGTCGGAGGTCTTGAACCATTCGGGATAATAATTCAAATTGTGCTTATCCAATAATTTGGCGGTAGCCATCTCCGAACGCCATTTTTGCATACTGCCCGTGACACCGTATTCACGGTTGTTATGGTAGCAGTTGAGCACGGTATAGTGGTTTTTGGACAGATACTTCGTTACCGACCAGCCGTTCAGTTCCGCACTATTACCATTACCACCGCCGGCCGGTACGTGACCTGACCAGGGCATCTCGCCCTTCATTAGTACCGTGGCGGACAGTTCCTGCACCTTTTTGGACGCCGAGGTATCCCATTTGCCGCCGGTGCTCCATTCGTGGGAAAAGCCGACAATATAGTCATCGTGGAAACCGATACGTTTGCGGGATTCGGCACCGGCTTTGGACCAGATGTTATAGTACCGGGTAACCACCCACAGATCCTTGGGGACCATCGCCACCGCCGCGTCCATAATGGTACCGGCAAGACCGTTAGTCACCCAGGAACAGCCGCTGGATTGTTCGCCCCATTCGCCCATAAAACCGGATTCCAAAGCAAATAACACATCGCGATATTCCGCCAGCAGAGGTTTGAGTTGTTGCATATGACGCAACATCTGTTCCAAACTGACAACGTCTTGCGTAGCATCATAGCCTTGCACATAAACGTACGCAAACCGTACCGAGGCGGTCAATTTCAATTCGCGACACACATCGAAATACTCCCGAATATGTTTGAATGCCGTTTCATCCAAATCCTTATCGCGATAGTAGGTCAAGTAGAAGTAGGATTGCACGACGCGGGGGGCTTCGTATGCGTAGTCCGCCACAAATTTCCGCAATCTGTCCACACTTTTCTCGGCGCCGGTATAATCCTTACCGTAGTATTCGCCGGTGGATTGACTAAACATATCGTGAGAATACCGACCGTTTTCAGGGTTGGTGTAGAATTCCAAGCAAAAACCGCGGTTGGGATTGTTTTTCAATTTTTCTTTGGTCTTGTCACCGGTGAGGACCGGCACGTCAAACGTATAGGTGTGGTTGACGGGTACCGTTTGATTGGTGACCTTGGCTGTTGTGGTTGTGCTTTGTTGTTTATCGGTCGTCGTGGTGGTTGCCGCGTTCGAGCCGGTGGTTGTACCGTTGCTTTCGCCATCGGTGGCGGTGCTGCCCGTCGTGGTGGTTTCACCCGATCCGACCGTTGTGGTGGTAGCGGAAGATTCGGTGGTGGAGGAGGTGCCGGACGAATCCTCAACCGGTTTCGGAGCGCACGCACACATGGTGACGAGCAGGAATAACGCCATTGCGAATGCCAGGGTTCTTTTCATATCCATCCCTCATTCCCTTATGTTGCGATCAGTTCATGGTGCCGAGCAGGTTGATCTGCCCCGCCATGCCGATATCGTTTGCCAAACGCGCGCCGATGTTGTTGTGGTTTTCCAGCCACAGACCGACGCTATAGACCTCGTTTGCTTTGGGCAGGGTCAGCGAAACGTTGAATTTCTTGGTGCTGCCGCCCTGCAGGTCGACCAATTCGCACAGCTTTTTGGAATCGACAATCTTGTTGTTTTTATCCAGCAACACCAGCTTTACTTCCTTGAGTGCAAGCGGTGCGGCGAAGCCGTAGTTGGTGAGGCTGAAGGATACGTCGGCTTTGGTGCCGGTTTTTTGCACCGTGACATCCGACGACACGAAGTGATAGCCGAGGAACTGCTGCAGATAATCAAACAGCGAACGCGACACGGCCTTGCCATCGGCGGTTTTGAACCATTCGGGATAATAGCGGAAGCCGTATTGATCCAGCAAGCTGGGGGTGACCGCTACCGAGCGCCATTTTTTCATATCGTACGTGGCGCCGCCCTCACGGTTGTTGTGATAGCAGCTGAGCACCGTGTAATGGTTTTCATACAGGTATTTGACAACGTTCCAGCCGTTGAGATTCTTTGCGTTGTCGGGCAGCTGACCGCCCCACGGCATCTCGCCCTCAAACAGGACTTTGGAGGATAAGAGCTTGGCATGCTGATAGTTTTCGCCGCTCCACACACCGCCGGTATCCCAGCCGTGCGAAAAACCGCAGATATAGTCGTTGTGGAAGCCGAGCTGCTTTTTGGAAGCGGCGGACGTTTGCGCCCACACGTTGTAATACCGCACAACGACCCACAGATCATCGGGAACCATATCCACGGCGGCATCCATGATCTGGCCGCCCTGGCCTTTGATCCACCAGGTGCTGCCGCCGGATTGCTCGCCCCATTCACCGAAGAAGCCGCCCTCCAGGCAGAACAGCACGTCGCGGTTTTTCGCCAGAATGGGTTTTAACTGCTTCATGTGGCGCAGCATCTGATCCAGGCTGACACAATCCTGGTCGTCGCGCCGCTCGTAGTTAAACACGTACGCAAAGCGCAGGGCAATGGTAACGTTCATTTTGCGGCAGGCTTCGAAATACGCGTTCATGTTATCAAACGCGGCTTGATCCAAATCCTTATCGCGATACTGGGTGAGGTAAAAATACGTCTGCACGACCTGCGGTGCTTCGTACTCATAGTCGTTATAGAACTTCATCATCCAGCTGATCGCCGTACCCGCCGAGTTTTTGCTGCCTTTGTAGTTGCCGTTGGCATCGTACATATCGGGGGTGTATTTGCCGTTTTCCACGTTCATATAGTTTTCGGTGCGGAAGCCGCGGTTGGGATTAACCATCAGCTTTTGCTTGGTCTTATCGCCCGACAGGATCGGCAGATCAAAGGTATACGTTTTGTTCAGCGGAACCGTCTGCGAGGTGGCGGTGGTGACGGTGGTGGTCACCTTGCCGCCGGACGAACCGGTGGTTGTGGTGCTTTTACCGGTTTGATTGGTTTTACCGGTCGTACCGCTTGACCCGGCAGTGGACGAGCTCGTTGCGAGGCCCGGTACACCGCCCGCATAGGTGGGGCGTTCGCCGGTTGTGGTCGTGGTGGTGCTTTCGGTATCGGCGGGTTGCTTGTTACAACCGCACACGCACAAAAGCATCGCGACTGCCAAAATGAGAGCCAGTACTTTTTTCATCATGGTTCATCCCTTCCTTTATCGTACGCACAAAAAGTCTTGTGCCGGTATCCGATGATCATCCACCGTTGCGTCCTGCGTGCCGAAATTCACGTACACCCGCACGCCGTTGTCGTAGGTAGTAACCGTTACGTCGCCCTCCGTGCGGTAGTGCATGATGAAACGGTCGTTGAGTCCGCTCAGCTCCTGCAATCGCGCTGTCATGTGCACGATGTCCTGTTCCCACGCGGAGAACTGCGTGCTGAGCAAGTGGTTGAGGTTAGTTTTCCGCAGCACGTACGGGCTTTCCGCCGTTAAACGGAAATTGAGCGAATAGCCATTGGCAATGGCACGCAAAAAGCTTTCTTTGGGGTTGTTCGCCTCGTTGATGGGGGCGCCCGCAAACGTGTTGAAGCCGTGCAGCAGCATCGCATAAAACGGCACGTGTTCCGATTCCGGCACATAGCCGGAGGCTGTTGCGGGCGCTTGCAGGATAGCGGACGATTGCGTTACCGCATACAGGTTGCCACCGTTGACCACCGCCTTGCCTTCGGCCGCCTGCAGCACCGATAACACATGCTGCAGCGCCGCGCTGCGTGTGAGCGGTTCGTCCTTGGCATAATCCGCATACACCGTGTGGCCGTATTCCGGCAAAAACACGGCGGTGCCCGACGGGCGCGCGGTATTTTCAAGAAACGCCTTGGCGGTTTGTGCGGCTTTTATCGGGGACAATAAATACCATTCGAGGTCCTCCACCGTGCCGGTGTGCGGCTGACGGAGGCCTTCGGTGATGTAATCGCCGGAAATACGCCTTGCGGCGTTGCCCACCTTGCCCTTATACAACGTTTGGAATTCCAGGGCGGGCAGCACCGTGATGCGGTTGGCAGCGGCATAGGCACACAGCGCGTCAAACGCTTCGGTGCCGCCGAACGCTTTATCAAACGTAAAGTCATAGGCATTGTGGTACATGCCCTTCTTTTGGAAGCCGTACAGCATGGCTTGCATGTTGGCGGAAACCTGCCCGCGCAAGCGGGTGAGGATATCCTGCGCATCGGCAAACGTGGTGGCAACCTGCAACGTGTGGTACGGGATGCCGAGGAAATTCTTTTCCTGCAACGCGCCGCCGAACAGCTCCAAAAACAGCGTGGGATCGGCAGCTTCGGTGCGGGTGTAGCCTTCGGTTTCGATGAGGTAGTCCCGCAGGGTGTTTGCCATGGCGATATAATCCGCCGATTCTTCCAAAAACAGATACGTCACAACAGGGTTTACCGCGGATGCAACGTCGGCATTGACAAACACGGTTTGCGCGTTCAAATCCTTATCCGCCAGCGTGTAGCGGTCACGCTGAATATAGGTGAACGAAAAATGCAGGTGTGAGAAGATGGAGATCTTGCCCGGTTGTGCGGCGTTGACCGTGGTTTCGCAGGCACCCTGCTCCACGTACGCCACAAAGCCTTTGCCGTTGCGGGACAAGCCCATCACCGGCAGGCGTGCATCCTCGGGGAATTCCAACTGCCGTTCGGTGGTGAGCACGTTATCCTGCCCGTAGACCGGCTGCGAATATACATCCGCCGATTGCTTGACATCGGAAAACGAGATCAGCGCACCCGAACCGTCGGGAACCAGCATATATCCCTCGTCTTCCTTGGTGGCGGCGCCGAAATACGGCATCAAATCCACCGTGTTGATCTCCACATCGCCATAGGTGCGGATGCGATCGAACAGCACCTCCACCTGCAAACGGTCGTTTTGCAGGGTGAACTGCACCGGAACGGTGTATTTTTCGGTTTCGCCCGGGAAATCGAAGTACAGCGTGACACCGTTTGTGACCGGCGAGAGGGTCAGGCCGCCCTGCTGCACGCTGTGCGTATAGCTGGAGGCCATGTTGGTATTGTTGTATTTATCCACCGCATACACCAAAATGACGGCGTTGCGGCGTTCCTCGGTCGCGATGTCGTACATGCCCTCGCCCAAAACGGCAAACGAGCTCCACAACACCGTGCCTTCGCGGTCGGAGATCCACACCTCGCCGGTATCGCCGTCTGCCCACAGAGAATACCGTTCACCGTGAGCATAAGCGGTGCGGCCGGACACCGCCGTGCCGGATACCGCGCCTTGCGGTTCCTTGGGTGTTTCCGATGAATCCGCAGCGGGAGAACAGCCAAACACACCGAGCAGTAAGGTGGCGCACACCGCCAAGGCGGCGACACGCATCCCAGCCTTTGTTTTCATGCTCTCTCCCCTTTCTACAGACGGTAACGGATCTCATCGACCACCGTTTCGATAAACGCGATGAATTGCTGGCTCATGCTGAAAAACAGCATGGCGATAAACAGAATGACGGCAATGCCCGCCAGGGACAGCAAAACGGAGGCGACCGTCTTTTTCACGGAATATTGGTGCATCACCATCATGCCCACAAACAGGAGCACACCGCACCACAGAAGCAAAAACGAGGTTAAGATCCCATAGATCCCCTGCTCATCCAGCGTGAGCCAGTTAGAGATGAGCACCAGCGGAACGGTGAACAACACGCGCGGCAGCATGGCATAGCACGTGGCGATCCACACCTCGCGGAAGCTGCCCTCACCGTCCAGCAGCGAGCACACGCCCCAGTTGGAGATGGCCCACAGCACCAGCAATAAGCTGGAAGACAGCAGCGTGACCAGGAAATTGAATTTATCGGGATCGTTGTAGTTGAACGAAAAGCCTGTGAGGGCATATTCGATCGCCGATACCACAAACATCAAAATACAGATGATATTGGCGATCATGAGCGACCCGCGGTTTTCAAATTTGACATCCGAAAAGCTCGAAATGGGACGAATGAGCGAACGCAGCGCCAGGTGCAGCTTTTGGCGGTCCATATTTTTCGGGTGGAAGCGCTCCCAATCGTATTCGCGGATCCCCGCAACGAGGATGCGCAACGTTTTGTTTTGTGTTTGTTTCATACTGCGCACCTCACTTTTGGGCGGTTCTGAGCCAACGGAAGAAAGCGCGGAATGCAAAACGCAAACCGATAATCGCCCCGATACCCACGATCAGCAGCCACCAGATGTTTTGTTGGAAGAACTGCTGACGCAGCTGACCGAGCACCATGGAATAGCTTTCGCGATCGCCGGCGTTGTGCAGATATTCCAGCGCCACATCGTATTGTTGCTGCTGCATGTAGGCTTTGCCGATGCTCTTATAGGCCAGCGTGATGCCGCTGTTGTATTTGAGCACCTCTTGCCACATGTCGATGGATTCCTGATAGGCGCCCTCTTCGTAATACACCAGCGCTTCGCCGAGCAGCGTTCGATAGGTGGTGGGACGGAACACGGTTATGCTGCCGGTCAAACGATCCAGCACGTAATACAAGCCACCGTTTTCCTCCACGGCACTCGGTGCGGAGAAACGCCCCATGGTGGTACCGGGACCACCGAACACGCCCAGCAGGTCGCCATCGGTGTTGTATTGGAACAAGCGGCCCCACGTGCCGTCCAGCACCGTGATTACGCCGTTGGGGTCGGTGGTGATATCGATGAGGTTGGTACGCTGCACGGTGCCTTTGATCACCTGCTCGTACTGATCGCCGTACCGATTGCGGTCGTAAGCGTTGCCGTCCTGCAAATGGCTGAGGATGTTGGCACCGCGCGCGTTGAGCTGCTTGACGTTGTGAGAGCCCGTATCGGTTTGAAAAATGGTGGCGAAAATGAAGCCGTTTTCATCGATGTGTGCGCTGTTATACTCCAGCGGAATATCACGCGCCATCGTTTTGGAGGCATCGTTGCCGAAGAACTTTTTCCACAAGCGGGACAACACCAGTTCCGCGCTGGATTCGATGTTATTGCTGCCGAAAAAGCCCTGGAAATTGCCGTTGAGATCGTATTGCATAAAGCCTTGATACACGCCCGACGCCAGCACATACACGTTGTGATATTCGTCCATGACGGCTTGTATCGGTTTGTACACCGTATCGGTGAGCACCGCCGTATCGGGTTTTTCGTACGTGTGCAGCACGTTGCCCTGTTCGTCGGTCAGCACCACGCGCTGGTTGCCGTTATCGCAAATGAGAATGCCGCATTCGTTGGCAAACACGCCTTTGGGACCGGACAAGCGCCCTGCGCCCGTGTCGTTTTGCAGCTGGGCGATCTCAAACTGAAACTCAAAATTCGAATTGAGCACCACAATGCGGCTGTTGCCGGTATCGGAAATGTAATAATTGCCGTTGTAAATGAACAGGTCCTCCGGAAGGCTCCACGCTTGTGAACCGGTCTGTTCGCCGCTGATATGGCGAACGGCATCGTAGATCTCCTTATCCGGGACCACGTCGCCGGAGGCGGTGTAGGTATAGCTATCGTTCGTTTTGGAGGATGCGGCCGCACAAGGCAGAGCACACCCGCACAAAAGCACCCCGATGGCTGCTGTCGCTATGATTCGTTTTGCCTGCAACGCTGACAAGGTTGCTCCACCTCCGATCAGTCTTTGATACCGCTGTGTGACATGGTTTCCATAACATTGCTTTGCGTGAAAATAAACATGAGGATGGGCGGCAGCATCAACAGCACCGCCACCGCCGACGATACACCCGCCATGGTCAGACCCGACGAGGTCATCTGACTGAGTGCGGTCGGCAACGTTTTGAGGTTTTCGGTGTAAATGTATTGCAAGCCCGTTGTGTTCCAAACCGATTGGAACGTGAAGATCACAAGGGTCAACCACGCGGGCTTGACCATCGGCATAATCAGCGAAAAGAAGATACGCCAATCCCCCGCACCGTCAATACGGGCGGATTCCAGAATGGCACCGGGGATACCCTCCATGAACTGCTTCATGAGGAACACGCCGAACGAGCCGATGAGCACCGGCAAAATCAGTGCCAGATAGGTATCCACCACACCCAGATGCGCAAAAATCAAGTACTGCGGGATCTGGATGACTTCCGGGCGGAACAAAATCGCAAACACCACCAGTTGGGTGATGAAGTTGCGGCCGGGAAAGCGATTGCGCGCAAGCGGGAATGCCGCCAGCGAGGCGATGAGGATGTACACCGCTGTGGTGACCACCGACACAAACACGCTGTTGAACAGGTACCGTTCCATCGGCACCAGCATGTTCATTTGGGTGGTGAACACTTCCAGATAGTTATCGATCGTGGGGCGGGTCACAAAGAACCGCGGCGGATAGATAAACAGCTCGCTCAACGGTTTGAACGACGAAATGATTGCATACACGATGGGCAGCGCCGTGAAAACGCCTGCCAACAGCAAAAACAAACCGATGGCGGCATTACCGCTGAAGGAACGGGACATTTTGTGCGGACGCATGCGCCGCAGGACAGTTCGAATCGTCATAGCTCCCCCTCCCTCAATTACCGGAAATCGAACGGATGGCTTTGTTGATGAGGTTCCACACCACGATCATCAGCACAAACAACACCACCGCCACGGCGGAGGCGTAGCCCATCTCGTAACGGACGTTGGCATAGTCGTAAATCTGCAGCAAAATGGTGTAGGTGGAATAGTCGGTGCTGGGGAAGCCGGTCAACTCCATGCATTGATAGCCCACCGCAAAAGCGGAGGAAATGGACAAAATGGCACCGATCACCAATTGCGGGCCCATCTGCGGCAGCGTGATGTACCACAGCTCCTGCCAACGGTTGCGAACGCCGTCCAAAGCGCCCGCTTCAAACAGATCGCGATTGAGGCCCTGGAAGCCCGCAACGAACGCCAAAAAGCCTGCGCCCATGCTGCTCCACACCAACACCACGATGACGGGAATGAGGTTATACGCCACGTCGGACAGCCAATAGATCGGGCCGTTGACAATGCCCAGCTCCAGCAGCCAATAGTTCATCAAGCCATAGGAATCCTCGCTGAAGATGTATTTCCACACCACGTACAAGCTGCCCGACAGCACGGGAGAATAAAACAGCAGCGTGAAAAAGGCGCGCAGCTTGGGACCGAAATCGTTAATCATCCACGCGATCATGAAGCTGAGCAGATACCCGACCGGGCCCGTGACCAGCGCAAACACCAACGTGTTTTCCAGCGCAATCAAAAACAGATCGTCTGCCAAAAACAGTTTCAGATAGTTATCCAGGCCGACCCAGTTGGGCCATTGCAGCAGGTTAAAATCCGTGAAGCTGAGCACCACCGCTGCCAACACGGGCAGAATGAAGAAAATGATAAACGGGATCAGCCAGAAAGAGAGCATCAGATAACTGGTGTGCTGCTTGCGAATCTCGCTCCATATGGAATTCTTTTTCATGGCGCAGTCACTCTCCTTTATCCGATTAGTCCGAATTCCCGCCGTTTGCGTTCCAATTCTTTATCCATTTGGTCGGCGTATTTGGTCATGATCTCCCGCGGGTTTTTATTGTAATACACCACGTTGCGGAAGGCGTTGTTGATACAACGCGATACGTAATAGCTGGCAGGGGTCTGCGCCACGTCGGTGACCATCGCCCACTGCTGATCCAACACCGCGGTTTCCGCGGGTGTCCACGGCAATTGATAAAACGCTTCCTTGTTGGCGGCAAAATAGCGGTTGGCAACACCAAATGCCGCCTCGGTTTCCACGCCGAAACGCGCCTGCACCTCGGTGGAGGTCCACCAATCCAGGAAACGGAAGCATGCTTGCTTGTTCTGCGCGTTTTTCAGAAGCACTGTCCCCGTGACCGCACAGCTGGCGGCACGGTTGATCTCGCCGTTCGCCCCCACCGTGCCGGGAATCGGCGCGATGGTCCACAGCCCGTCGATTTCGGGAGCGGAGGCCACCAACGTGTTGTACATGGTGAGCGGCATAACGCCGATGGGCATTTCGCCGCTGCGGAAACGGCTGAGAAAATCAAACGCGACGTCCAAGCCATAGTGCGAATACATTTGCGTCCACATATCAAACGTGTCGATCGCCTTGGTATCCACCAAGCAGGTGGCGGACAGATCGTCGCGATACAGATTGGAGCCGTTTTGCAACAATAACGTTTCAAAAATATTCTGGTCGCCGCCTGAAATGCCCGCCGACAGGTTGCGGCGCTGCAGTTTCTTGACCAGCGAATAAAATTCATCCCAGGTTTCGGGAACCTTCATGCCCAGTTCGGCAAAAATATCCGTGCGGTAGAACGTGACGTAGAAGGTTTGAATATCCGGCACGGCATAAATACCATCGCCGTATTCGAACGATTTGAACGCCGAGGGGTAAAACCGATCGTACACCGCATCAAATCCTTCGTAAGCGGTGAGATCCTCTGCGGCGCCGCGCAACGCGAGCGTGATCGGCGTGCCCTCGCCCGAGAACATCACCACATCGGGGCTGCGGCCCGAAACGATGGCCTGGATCAGCGAGGCGCCCGAGTTAACAAGCGACAGCTCAACCTGCACGCCGGTTTCGGCATAAAAATCCGATTGGATCATTTTTTGAATCAGCTGTGCCTGATCGCGACCGACGGCAACGCCCGCGGTGGCAATGTCGTTTTGCGATACCCACACGCGGATGGTCTCCCCCGCGCCGCCACCGGATAATTGGGAATAATCCGTGAAGAACGAGTTGAAGAACAACGCGGTGCGGAACGCAATGGTTTCAAAGAAACCGGCTTCCTTCACCGACACCGCTTGATCGGCGGGGGTGAACACAATGGTGTCCAGCGCGAGCGGCTGCTCTTTCATGCTGAGCAGGATATCCGCCAGCACCGTGACGTTGCTGCGATACGTGGTTAAACGAGGGGCGATCTCGCTGGGATCCTGCAAAAACAGTTCCAGCTGATCGATGAGCACTTGTATGTAAGAAATATCGCCGCCCTGATCCGCACCCAACGTGCTGAACAGTTCCAACTGCTTGCACAAGGCGGTGTACACGGATTCCAGCTGCGACAACAGCGTGGGAATCTCCTGCTCCAGGTAATAGTCGCGGTTGGCATCCGGCGAGGCGCCCGTGACCACGATGATCTGCCGATAAATCTCGTTCAAGCGGGTGATGGAATTCTCCAGCCCGCTCAAGGCAGAAGCGGTTTCGCCCAAGCACGCTTCCATGCGCAGAGTGTGCTTGCCGGCGCTCAGCCAGATGCGATACGGCTGCCCCTGCGCATCGCACAGGGTATCGTACCGCCATTTGCGGGTGTACGGAAACGCCACTGCCGACAGTTCCGCAAACGGAACGGTATCGTCGATATACACGGTGCGATAGCTCGCCATGCCGCGTTTATCGGATTGTTGGTTGTGAAGCGTGAGCGTGTAAAAGCCCGCGTGCTCCACCGTGAACTCCCAGGATAACCATTGACGGCTTTCGCGCCAGCTGTAGCCGCCGATGGCGTTGAGCAGCACGTGTGCGGTTTCGTTGGGGGTGACACCCGGTGTGCTGCGATCGGAATACGGCGACAAGCCGTTATCGGATTTGAAAGCCGTGTGTTCGGCTTCCAGTACCAGCGCTTTGGCGTTGGGATCGGCCATGCCGCCCGCCGTCGCCAAATATTGCTCATACGACGGGGTGATGCGCGCGCCGCCAAGCGTTACGTTGCGCACCGCGCAGCTTTCCTGCACGCCGCAGATGGTAACGGTGTGATCGCCCGCGCGCAGATACACTTTCATGGGTTCGTCGCTGAGCACGCCCGTTAAAAAGGGACGTACCGATTGCCAGCACGGCACCTCCACCTGCGAGGGGATTCGCTGGTCGCCCGAAAGGTCAACGTCAAAGCTGCCGTCCGTGCTGTCGATCTGATCCGCCCACCGTCTGTTGAGCGAGATCGCGGCCGCTTCGGAAAACGGCAACGAGTCGTCCACCAGCACCTGAATACCGATGTCCATGCCTTTGCCGGGCAGTGCGTAATATTCCAACTGAAGCGGATAAAATCCGTTTTTCTCCACGGTGAAGGTAAAGGTCGTGCGGGTGTTCGCCGCGACCACATAGCCCTCCAAGCCCTCGTACGTGCCGAGCGTGACATCACCCGACACCTCCGGCGATGCCGCCACCACCGTGTCCACGGTGCGCACGCCGCGATAATAGCTCAGATAGGATTCATAATCCTGCACCGTTTGGACCGACACATCCACCGTTTCCTCCGCGGAGGGTGCCGACGGCTCCGCCGCCGCTGCGAGCGGCAGCTGGGCAAACAATATCATGAAACCGCAGGAACCTGCGATCATACGTTTTCGCCACGTTGTTTTCATGGGTCTTTTCTCACCTCTCCTTGTCACACTTAGCCGACAAGACCTGTTTTCTCCAAGCCCTCCACAAAATAGCGTTGCGTGAGGATATACAGAATCACAAGCGGCACGATCAGCAGCAGACAGCCTGCCTGCTCATAGATCGCGATCTCGTAGGAGTTGTGCGATTGAATGTTGGCGACGTTTTCCAGCATCGGCCGAATGTTGGACAGCTTGACCGAAAACGTGCTGGCACCGCCGAGATAAATGCTGGAGAAATAGTAATCGTTCCAGTACCACACCACGGAAAACAGGAAGATGACAAACATCTGTGTCATGCCCGAGGGGAAAATGATGGAACGGTAGCAACGGAAATAGCCGCAGCCATCGATGAGCGCCGCTTCCTCCAGCTCGCCCGGAAGGCCGCTGTAGTACTGGCGCATGATGAGAATGAACAGGCTGGAGCGGATACCCTGACCCAACAAGGCAAGCACCGGGAAAATACCGGGTTTGCCGAGCAGGGAGATCGTGTTACCGGTGGTAGCCTCAAAAATGCCGAACAGATCAAAATTGGAAAACGACAAATACGTCGGCATGGAATACATCTGCGGCGGAACCACAATGGAAAAGATCAACAATACGAACAACAGGTTTTTGCACGGGAATTTGAAGCGCGAAAAGCCATAAGCGGTGATGGAAACGATCAACACCTGAATCAGCGAGCACAGCAGGCTGATCCAGCAGGTGTTCCACAACGGTTCCACCACGCCGAATTCCTTGAATAACAGCTGAAACGATTCCACGGAAAAATGCAACGGGATCCACACAACGGTTAGGTTGTACACGTCTTCGGACGTCCGAAACGCCATGCTGACCATGTACAGCAACGGATACAGGATCACGAACGTCATCAAAACCATGAAGAAAAAGCGAAATACCTTGAACGCGAATTTGCCGGCATAGTAGGTACCGGATACCGTTCCCACGTTTGGTTTTGCCATAAAGATCCCCCTTTCCGTTAGTTGGCTTTTTTGTTACGCAGCGAGCCGGATGACAGCAAGAACACCAGCCCGACAATGCAAAATACCGCCAGAAAATACACCCAGAACAACGCCGAACCGTAGGAGATCATGTAGTTGCCGAACACCACGTCGGTGATATAATCCATCGCTACGTTTTCGGTACTGGTGAACGAGTCGACAATGGTATACACCATAACGACCACGATATATGGCATGACCGACGGGATCGTGACTTTCCAGAAAACGACCCACGGTGAGCCACCCTCTACCTCCGCTACTTCGTAGTAGGAGGACGGAATGGACATCAAGCCGGCCAGAATAATCAAAATTTGGATACCCGACAGCCAAATGCAATCCACCGAGTTACTGATGATGGTGGAAATGACATCCACCACCTTGGAGGGGATGCCGGATTGCTGCAAGGCTTCGATCAAAACGGTCGGGTTAAAAATGGAGGCCGCTCCATCACCGGCGCCACGGGAAACATCCGTGAGGCTTTGTCTGACAAGGGAATAAACAATACCGGTGTTGACGATAATGGGAAGAAAAAAGATGCTGCGCATGAACGTGCGGCCACGGAAATTGGCTTTGAGTAACGTGCCGACAAACACGCTGAATACCACGATGATCGGCACTTGATACACGAGAGTTTTCAATGAGGAAACGAAGTTGGGTAAGAATTTGGTATCCTCGGTAAAGGCGCGGATATAATTGGCGAGCCAACCGCTTTCCAGCGGAACAAAATCCAGCGTTTGCGGATCAAAATACAAAAACGAATACTGCAGCGAGGCAATCATCGGCCGCAAAAAGAAAATGCAAAAACCGATCAGCCACGGAACGATAAACGCAAAACCCGCAGCACTTTTGCGGTTTTCTGCCGTTAATCTGTATTTTTTCATGCTGTGCACCTCTCTTGCAGTGTTTCGTGTGGTTTTCCCCCGATGGGGGGTCC
>JAZQIV010000046.1:0-6601 GCA_045541305.1 Acutalibacteraceae bacterium
GTATCCATGGCACAGCAAGCGCTGTCGGCGCTCAACCACGCTGTGCGTTACACGGACGAGGCTGCCAAAGCCGAAGCGCCGCTTACCGATGCGTGTGAGCAGCTCACCGAAACGGCGGGGCAGCTGGAGGATTTGCTCGCAATGCTGGATTTTGACCCGCGCGAGCTGGATGAGGTGGAAAACCGCCTGGAGGTCATTCGCCGTTTAACCGCCAAATACGGCGCAGATACCGCGCAGGTGCTCAGCTTTTTGGAGCAAGCAAAGGCTGAACACCGCAAAATTGAATTATCCGATGAGCAGCATCGGTTGTTGGTCGGGCAGGAGCAAAAAGCGCGCGCGGCGGCCGAGCAGGCGGCGGATGCTCTCACCGATGCCCGTTTAGCAGCGGCAGCGCGCTTTGCCAAAGCCGTGCGCGAACAGCTGAGCTTTTTGGATATGCCGCACGTCACGCTCACTATCCGCCGCGAACCGATCGCCCTTGGCGCAACGGGCGCGGATCGCATGGAATTTTTGCTTTCCGCCAACGCTGGCGAACAACCCAAGCCGCTTTCCCGCGTGGCATCGGGCGGTGAATTGTCCCGCATCATGCTCGCGATCAAATCGGTGCTGGCGGATGCCGACGAGGTGGATACCCTCATCTTTGATGAGATCGATACCGGCATCAGCGGTCGCGCGGCGCTCAAGGTCGGTGCGCGGCTGCGTCAAACGGCGCACAGCCGCGATCGCCGTCAGGTGCTGTGCGTGACGCACCTGGCACAGATTGCCGCACAGGCAACCGATCATTTTCTCATTAAAAAATCCGTGCGCGACGGGCGCACGTTTACCGACGTAACGCGTCTTGCCGACGATCACCGTGTGCAGGAATTGGCACGCATCATCGGCGGCGAAGTCACCCCCGCCGCCGTGCAGGCGGCACGCGAGATGCTGGGGGGTGCGGCAACGTGGGCGGATACGGCGATTTTGCATCGTTTTACGATGCACTCATGACCGATGTCGACTATGCCGCCCGCGCGGCGTATTTGCTGCAATTGTTCGAGCGTCACGGCACCCGCCCGCGCACCGTGTTGGATATTGCGTGCGGTTCGGGCAACTTGTGTGCCGAATTTCTCAAACACGGGGTGGATCCCATCGGCGTGGATGCTTCGGAATCCATGCTCATGTGCGCCCGTGAAAAGCTTGGCACCGAGGTGTTGCTGCTGGAGCAGGATATGTGCCAAATGGATCTGTACGGCACGGTAGACGGCGCGGTATGCGTGCTGGATAGCCTGAATCATCTGTGCAGTACAGCGCAGCTCGCGGCGGTGTTTCGCCGCACGCGGTTGTTTTTGGAACCGCACGGGTTGTTTATTTTTGACGTCAATACGCCCTATAAACACCGCGAGGTGTTGGGGGATAACACCTTTGTCACGGAATCCGATGACATGATGTGCGTGTGGCGCAACCGCTATTTTCCCCGCACGGGCGAGGTTGCCATTCAACTGGATTTCTTTGTGGAAGAAGAGCAAGACCAATATACGCGGTATGTAGAATCGGTGCGCGAGCGTGCGTACAGCGAGAACACGTTGCGTCGCTTGCTTCAACAAAACGGGTTTGAAACGCTGGCGGTGTATGCCGATATGACCGAAGACGAACCCGCCTCCGATTGTGAGCGGTGGGTGTTCGTTGCACGCAGTACCCGTACCGCCGAACAGGCGCAAAACGGGGAATAAATCGCAAGAGGAGCGAATAGTAATGGGTAAAGCAATACGTTGTTTAACGACCGATGCCACCGTGATGGCGATCGCGATGGATGCGACCGATATCGTGGCACGTGCCGAGCAGATTCACCAAACGTCGGCGGTGGTTACCGCTGCTCTCGGTCGGTTGTTAACGGCGGGTTCCCTCATGGGGATTATGTTAAAAAACACCGAGGATTCCGTCACGCTTAAGGTCAACGGCGGCGGTCCTGTCGGTCAGCTGCTGGTGGTGTCGGACGGCAGGGGCAACGTGCGCGGCTATGCGCAAAACCCCGTGGTAGAGATTCCGCTGAAACCCAACGGCAAGCTGGATGTCAGCGGTGCGGTCGGCACCGAGGGCTTGCTGTACGTGCTGCGTGATACGGGCGCCCCCGAACCGTACGTGGGTTGTACGCCGCTGGTATCGGGTGAATTGGCGGAGGACATCACGTCGTATTATGCCGGCAGCGAGCAGATTCCCACGGTGTGTGCGCTCGGCGTGCTGGTCAACCCCGATTTAACCGTCAAAGCGGCGGGCGGGCTCATCATTCAGCTGTTGCCGTTCTGCCCCGATGAGGTGATCGATAAATTGGAGGCCGCCATCGCGGCGCTTCCGTCCATGACTGCCATGTTGTCCGGCGGAGCAACTCCTGAGGATATTCTCAAAAAGGCGCTGGATGGGTTTGAATTTGATATTATCGACACCTATGAACCCGATTACCGCTGCACCTGCTCGCGTGAAAAGGTCACGGGCGCGCTGGCGGCGATGGGGGATGAGGAGCTGCGTTCCCTGCCGGATGAAAACGGTAAGGTGGAAACCACCTGCAGCTTTTGCGATAACGTGTATACGTTTACCAAAGAGGACATTGAACGCATCATCGCGGACCGAAAATAACTTTTTTGAAAAAGTTGAAAATTTCAGTTGACATTTCGATTGCGGTGTAGTATTATAGATTGCGTCGCTAGTGACGGCGGCGCAAGACGGAAGCATAGCTCAGCTGGTAGAGCACCTGCCTTACAAGCAGGGGGTCACAGGTTCGAGCCCTGTTGTTTCCACCAAATATGGCCCGGTAGTTCAGCTGGTTAGAACGCTAGCCTGTCACGCTAGAGGTCGACGGTTCGAGCCCGTTCCGGGTCGCCATATTTGCCTCTGTAGCTCAGTCGGTAGAGCAGGGGACTGAAAATCCCCGTGTCATTGGTTCGATTCCGATCGGAGGCACCATTTTGCGGCTTTAGCTCATCTGGTAGAGCGCCACCTTGCCAAGGTGGAGGTAGCGAGTTCGAGCCTCGTAAGCCGCTCCAAACAAAAAAGCGTCGAAAGACGCTTTTTTCATCCGGCGACATAGCCAAGTGGTAAGGCATGGGCCTGCAAAACCTTGATTCCCCGGTTCAAATCCGGGTGTCGCCTCCAAAAAGAAAGACACGATGAAAATCGTGTCTTTCTTTTTGTGTTTGTGTCCGCAAGGACACAACATCGTTTGACCGCTTGCGGTCAACATCATTTTTTGCAAAGCAAAAACATCATTCCGCTTGCGGACACAAAATGATGTTACACCTTGCGGTGTAAACGATGTTGCCTTCGGCAAACAGTGTTGTGCTTCGCACAAACGATGTGGCTTCGCCAACGATGTTGCACTTCGTGCAAATTTTTGCTATAATACACCCAAGGCGGTGATTTTATGAATAAAAAAGTTATTTTAATTTCAATCGACGGAATGAGACCGGACGGATTAAAGGCTTGCGGCAATCCGTACCTTAAAGAACTTGAAAATGTGTGTAGCTACACATATAATGCCAGTTCCATGAATCCTTCAGTAACTTTTCCGTGCCATTTTTCTATGACTCATTCTGTGACACCACAGCGTCATGGTATTCTTACGAACACCTATGTACCGCAGGTTCGTCCCGTTGCCGGGATTTTTGAGAAAATTAAAGCAGCGGGTGGAGTTTCTGCAATGTTTTACGGTTGGGAGCCTCTTCGGGATATTGCGTCTCCCGGTTCCTTGAAATTTTCTACGTATATCAATGCCTATATGCACGAAAGTGTAGACACTCTTCTCACAAACGAAGCGGAAAAACTGATAGATGAGTATAAGCCGGACTTCGTTTTTCTGTATATGGTAGAAACCGATGAAAAAGGCGGACACGATAACGGCTGGATGAGCGAAGAGTATCTTAGAAGAATTCACATTGCCATGGATAATGTGAAGCGCATGATCGAAAAATTCGGGGACGAATATTCGGTTATTGTCATGGCGGATCACGGCGGACACGACCGCTCGCACGGAACAGAACTGCCGGAGGATATGACCATCCCGTTATTTTTCTATGGCCCGGATTTCACGCCGGGTGACAATATAGAAAATGCTTCCCTGTTGGATATTGCTCCCACGATTGCGGATGTTATGGACATAGGAAGCGATTCGGATTGGGAAGGAAGAAGTTTTGCGAAGAAATAAAGAAAATCAAGTGTTTCAGACCGGTTCCATTTTGCGTGTCGGTCCCAGAAAAAAGTCCTGTTCGAAAGAACAGAACTTTTTTCAACTAAATCCACCCTAACGGGTGGGTGAAATATTGCTTCGCAATGTGAAATTCGAGCAAAGCTCGAGTGAAATCGCTGCGGCGGTGGGTGGATTTAATTTCACCGAAACCGTAGGGTTTCGATTTTACGTAGGCAACGCTTGGATTTCATCGTGAGCAAGCGTATGATTTCACTTCTACTTGCTCTTTCTCCGCTTCTATGCTATCCTATTATAAGGAAGTAAAGATACAAAACTTTGCCACTATATAAATAGGTTGATTGATGTAGAACGAATACTTGCAAGCGAGGATGGTTTTTATGAGTAATTATACTGAATATGTTGAAAAACACCGTGATTTAATTCTGGATTCCCTTGATTATATATGGAAAAATCCTGAAACAGGATATAAAGAGTGGAAAACCCATAGTTACATGGAAGAAACCTTTGCAAAGCTTGGCTATGAGCTTACTTTAGCAGGGGATATCCCCGGCTTTACTGCTGAGGTTGATACGGGTAAAGAAGGCCCTACCGTTGCAGTTTTTGGCGAGATGGATGCGCTTATTTGTGCTACCCACCCTGAAGCAGATAAAGAAACACATGCGGTACACTCCTGCGGTCACTGTGCACAGGCGGCGGCACTTATCGGTCTTGCAGCTGCACTCAAGGAAGAGGGTGTGCTTGACGGTATGTGCGGTAAAATAAGACTTGTGGCAGTACCCGCGGAGGAGCTTATTGAGGTAGAGTACCGTGAGCAATTGCGTAAGCAGGGAATAATTAAATACTTTGGCGGTAAGCCTGAGTTTATGTGGCGAGGTCTTTTGGATGGGGTGGATTTGGCGTTTATGATTCATACCACTAGCGGAGACGAGCCGAGCTTTAATATCAGCCGAGGATCTAACGGTTGCATCGCAAAAACAATGACTTTCGAGGGTGTTTCTGCGCACGCAGGTGGCGCACCGCATATGGGCGTAAATGCGTTATATGCCGCCAACCTTGCGCTTAATGCTGCGAATGCTCTGCGCGAAACCTTTATGGATGATCAACATATCCGCTTTCATCCGATTATTACCCGTGGCGGTGATGCGGTTAACGCTATTCCTGAAACGGCAACTATGGAAAGTTATGTTCGTGGTGCGTCTATGCGGGAAATTGTAAAGGTTAATAAAAAAATCAACAGAGCTATGGCGGCATCTGCAGCAGCAATGGGTGCTAAACTGCATTTGCGTGATATTCCGGGTTATTGGATACGGCAGTACCCTGAAGATTTCCGCTTAGCATTCGAGGAAGCGGCAAAACAGGTTATAGATAATGTAAAACTTACTGAAGAGTGGGGTACGGGCTGCTCGGATATGGGAGATGTGGGTGCTGTTATGCCGACGATTCATCCGTATGTCAGCGGCTCTGTGGGTATTGCGCACGGTAATGATTACTATATCATCGACGGCGAAACCGCATGCGTTAAGTCTGCTGAGGCACAAATAGTGCTTTTGTCGGTACTTTTAAAGGATAATGCTAAAAGAGCAAAAGATATTATCGCAAACTATAAGCCGGAGTTTGCTTCAATGCAGGAATACTTCGACTTTGTCGACAAGCTTAACATTGATGATGAAGTTGTCATGTATGACGGTGAAGGCAAAGCAATTTTAAATTATTAAGGAAATCAGGTTTTTCAACCAGTTCCTTTTTGGTCAGTAGACCCAGAAAAAGAAAGACACGCGAGAGCGTGTCTTTTCTTTTTCAACTAAATCCACCCTAACGGGTGAGTGAAATATTGCTTCGCAATGTGAAATTCGAGCAAAGCTCGAGTGAAATCGCTGCGGCGGTGGGTGGATTTAATTTCACATTTTGCGTTAGCAAAATATTTCACCAAAGGCGAAAGCCTTTGATTTCACCGTGCGATAGCACGATTTCACTTATACTTGTGGCTTTGCCGCTTTTATGCTATAATACATCCAAGGGAGTGATTGTATGAAAAAGTTAATAGCTATTTTTATGTGTCCGGTAATGTGTTTATCTTTTGTCGGTTGCAATAATACTGCTGATAATAACCTCATAACAAAAGAAGAGGCGTATAATATATATTACAATACAATCAAGATGTTTGTCCCCGAACTTATGGATGAAAACGATTGGCCTGAATGCGATATTGATATCACAACTCGTGATGAAGTTACTTTTTTGACGGAACATTTCATACGAAATACATCTGTAAAAGTACAATCACAAAATGTTGATGGGAAATGGCAGTATTATTTATTAAGTGAATTTCCTGGAGCAAACAAATTGAATTTTTATTGTATTGATAATGATAAATTTTATAATATATCATGTCCGTTAAATTCAAAAGGAACACTACAACAGTAT
>JAZQIV010000047.1:0-7846 GCA_045541305.1 Acutalibacteraceae bacterium
ACAGAACGACATGGCTACGATCCGACTTGACGGCACACCGACGGCAGGTCTCCTGCTTCCAGCAACCGCGCCAAATAATAAATGGCGGCATTTTCATCCGAACCGCGCATGGATTTTTGGAACGCAGACAGCATGTCGTAATGCTCGTCGCCGTCGCGATCGTACCGCATGGCGCTTTTTTGTGCCACCTCGCGGGCGGTTTCCGCCGTGACGGTGATATTGCCGTTTTCATCCGGCCGCGTTGCCAGCACGCTGAGTTCCACGGCATTTAACGATTTGCGTACGTCACCGCCGCAGCCCTGTGCAATGGCGAGCACGGCCTCGTCCTCCGCTTCAATGGTGCGGTTTTGTTCTTCGCTTAAAAACGCAAATCCGCGCCGCACCGCCGCTGAAACTTCATCTGCCGAAACGGTTTTGAATTCAAACACGGTGGAACGGCTTAAGATCGCGCTGTACACGTAAAAATACGGATTTTCCGTGGTGGAGGCGATCAAGGTGATGTTACCGTTTTCGATATGCTCCAACAGCGTTTGCTGCTGCTTTTTGTTGAAATACTGAATCTCATCGAGATACAGCAAAATGCCGTTGACACCGGCAAAGGTATCCACCTCGTCCAGCACCGCGCGAATATCGGCGGTGGAGGCAGTTGTGCCGTTGAGTTTGTGAAGGCGCATGGACGTGCGCTGCGCGATGATACGCGCCAGCGTGGTCTTACCCACGCCGGACGGGCCGTAAAAAATGAGGTTCGGGATCTTGCCCGATTCAATGATATTGCGCAGCGCCTTATCGGACGCTAATAAATGCTGCTGACCGACCATTTCATCCAACGAATTCGGCCGCATGCGATCTGCTAACGGTGCCACTTTCTATCACCTACCGTGTTTATCATACTGTTTTTGAGTTGATTATGCAAGTCTCTTTTTTCGTTGACAGTGATTTTTCGACATGATACACTGTAATGTATGAGGTGATCCCCATGAAAAAGAAAGACATTGCCCTTGCCGCTGTGGAGCAGTTGAAAAAGCGGTATCCGGATGCCATTTGTTCGCTTACCGCCGAAGATCCGTTGCAATTGTTGATTGCCGTGCGGTTATCGGCACAATGCACCGATGCCCGTGTGAATTTGGTAACCCCCGCTTTGTTTGAGCGGTTTCCCACGCTGGAAGCGTTTGCCGAGACAACGCCCGAGCAGGTGGAGCCGTATATTCGCTCCTGCGGGTTATACAAGACCAAAGCCAAGGATATTGTGGCGATGGCGCAGCGCATCCGCGATGAGTTCGGCGGGCAGATCCCGAACACCGTTGAAGCGCTTACCACCCTACCCGGTGTGGGGCGCAAGACTGCCAATCTCGTGTGCGGCGACGTTTACGGGATGCCGGGGGCTGTGGTGACGGACACGCACTGCATCCGTATTGCTAACCGTTTGGGATTGTGTGACACAAAAGATCCCCGCAAGGTGGAAGAGCAGCTGCGCCGATTACTGCCGCCGGAGGAAAGTAATGCATTTTGCCACCGCATTGTGCTATTTGGGCGCGACGTGTGCGAAGCACGATCCCCCAAATGCGGTGAATGTCCGTTGTATGAATGTTGCAAAAGCAAAGGCAAGGTCAAGTGACCTTGCCTTTTTCACTAATGCGGCGATAGATCGGCAGAGCCAGCAAGCTCAGCCCGCCCCACAGCACGCTGTACAGCAAGCACACCTGCCCGCCGACGTTGAACGGCAGGCGGCTGTAATCCCACACATTGAGCTTCAAGCGGCGGTTAAGCAGGCAGCCGCTGACATATTCCACGGCCGTGATAGCGATCGAGCAGGCAGCAGCGGTGAACAGCTTTCCGCGATGGCAAACGCGTTTACCGATGACGCCGATCAAATGAAAGCAGGTGCCACCCACCAAGAACATGGACCAATGGCTGTACCCGCGCCACAAGCATTCGATGATGTTGTACACCCCGCCGCCGATGCAAAACGCCCGCACAAATCGTTTCATTCCGCAACACCTCGTTGTAAGTGTTGCCAGACAAACAAAAAATACACCGCTCATAGCGGTGTATTTTTTAACGTTGTACGTAATCCAAGGGATTGACCAGCACGCCGTTTTTTATCACTTCAAAATGCAGGTGCGAACCGAACGAATAGCCGGTGTTACCCACTTTGGCGATATACTGTCCCTGCGCCACTTTTTGACCGGCTTCCACTTCCAGCTTGCTGCAATGCGCATACCGTGTTTTGAAACCATTGCCGTGGTCGATCAGCACGTAATTGCCCCAGCTGCCGTGATATTGCGCTTCCACGACGGTACCGCCATCCGAGGCGATGATGGGCTTGCCGTGCGTGCTGCCGTTGGCAATATCAATTGCGCCGTGGAACGAGCCCCAACGCGAAGCAAACGGCGAAGAAATGGTTTTGGTATACGGCAACGGCCAAATAAACGTGCCGGTTGCCACGCCGTCACCAAGCACCGTACCGCCATCGTATTTTTGTGCGCCTACCAACACGATCTGATCGGTGGGCTGCTGGATCACTTCCACAGAAAGCACGGTTTGATACTGCTTTTTGCCGCCCACCATGATTTCCTGCGCAAACACTTTTTGTTTGCCGTTTTTCCCCTTTTGTTGAATGCTTTCGAACCCAAGCGGTTGGTTTTCCACTTCGCGGTACACCGTTTTGAATTTCACGGTTTCGGTGTACTCCACGTTGCGCATGGTCTTGACCGTGAGGGCTTGTAAATAGCGGCGCATGGTATCTTCATCGGTGAGTGCCGATGCGGGATATAAGCCTTGCACCAGGCGCGTTTGCGCAAAAAAGCCGACACCGTCCACCGCCGGGGTTTTGTGCTTGACCAGCACTTCATCGATGAGAGCTTGCAGCGTTTTTGCATCCGCCAACGCACCGCGGAACACGCCGTCCACGTAAAAGCCGGAGGCCTGCACCAGCTCACCCGAAAGAGATTGCAAAATACGATCGCTGACTTCCTGCTCCGGCAACACCGCGTCGCCCTTAATGAGCTCCAAATTCATGGTGGGAGCTTGCTCCACCATGAACGAATCGTCCGCGTTGATTACCGTGCCGCGCACGATGGTGGCAGCACTGGCATAAACACCCTCATCCGCAATATAGCCAATGGGCGTGCCGTTGTATTCCAACGAAAGCGCAAACTGCGCACCGTTCCAAAACTGAACGGTTAAAAACAACACGACCACCGCACAAATGGGCAGCGTGTAATTAAACACGGTGCGCACGGTTTTTTGATGACGGCGAACAGCAAGCACCGGCAACGCCAAAAATCGCAGTAAGGCTTGTCCGCGACGTTCACGCGGGGTTTCTTTTACATAGTGGCGGGTTTTGCGAAAATCCTCACGAATCTGACGACATTCCTCCGCCACAGCGCGCAGATGGCGCAGCAAGAGCCAATCCAACGCGCGATACAGCGCGCGGGCAAACGGCACCCACAGCAAACGGGTAAAGCGGCGGATCGCGCGCAGGCACCGAATTGACCGTACACCCACGGTGAAACAGAGCAGATAAAATTGTTCAAAGAAGTGTTTTATATCATTGCGCCCGATCATTTCGGCACCTCCTTTCGCTAAGAGAATAGCACAAACTCGTAAAAAAATCAAATTAATTGGCGGGAACTGGCAGGGTTGGTGGGATTTACACGGGGTAAATCAAATCCTTTTCCGTCCAATTTTGCAGGTGCTTGGCCTGCGCGGCGGCATACCGTTTTGCGGTGGAAAGATCGTGCTCCAGATAGTTGCCGCATTCCAAACGGGTGGCACCGGGAACGGCATCGTCAAACGCAGCAATGAACGCCAGCGTTTCCTGCGTTAAGGCGATCACTTCAGCGTGTGACATGCCGCGTGTGAGGAAATAAAAGCCCGTGCGGCATCCCATAGGACCAAAATAAATGATATGATCCTCAAACTGACTGCTGCGCACGTAGGTCGCAAATAAATGCTCAATGGTGTGCATGGCTGCCGTTTCCAAAAACGGCGGCGTGTTGGGACGGACAAACCGCAGGTCGTACGTGACAACGTCACCGTCGGTACGGGAAATATACAATCCCTCGGTGAGGGTATCGTGGTTAATTTGAAAGCTTTTGATCTGTTTCATATACTCTCCTCCAATCCGTGCTGCGCAAGGCATGCTTGCATATCAGCAGGCAGCGGACTGCTTAAAACAAGCTTTTCGCCGCTTAACGGGTGTGTAAAGCACATCTGCTCACAATGCAAGGCGTGGCGCGGCATAACAACTTCATCGGTGCCGTACATGGTATCGCCGGCAAGCGGGTAACCAAGCCACGACATATGCACCCGAATTTGGTGCGTGCGGCCGGTTTCCAAGCGCAATCGCACCAACGTTATATTGCCGTCGGTGGCAAGCACTTGATAATGCGTGCGGCTTTCCTTGCCGCCTTCCCCCTCCAGTTTGCCGAGCACGATGGCGAGATACGTTTTTTCCACTTTATGTGCCAGCGCAAATGCCACGTGGGAATTTTTGGCGGTGAGCAACAGCCCGCTCGTGTTGCGATCCAGACGATTGGTGGGACGAAAAGCGCAGGGCTTGCCTTGACGTGTATAATACCCGACCACAGCGTTTGCCAACGTGGGCTCAGGCTTGAAAGCCGAGGGATGCACCGCGAGGTACGGCGGTTTATCCACCACCAGCAGGGCATCGTCCTCATACACAACGGAAAGCGGCATGTCCATCGGTTCCACACGAATGGTTTCTTCCGGTGTTTGCAACACCAAGCGATCACCCGTGTGGATCGGATCGATGCTGCGGCGATGTTCTCCGTTGACGGTGATGCCGTTTTCGGTATGTTTTAGCCGCACGACCATACGCCACGAAAAGCCCTGCCCCTGACGTAAAAAGGTCTGCACGGTTTCCCCATCGTATTCCGGCGGGATGATAAACGTTAAGATACTCATAATAACCTCCGCTACCATGCAGTATACGAGTTTTGAAGAAAAATTGCAAGTCGGCAAAAGGAAAGGCTTGTTTTTTTATTAAAATCTGTTACAATAAAGGTTGTATGTAAAAAAGGGGGCCATTTCATGGAAAACAAAAAGTTCTACATCACCACGGCTATTGCCTATACCTCTCGCAAACCGCATATCGGCAACGCGTATGATATTGTGCTTGCGGATATGATCGCGCGGTATAAGCGAATGCAAGGGTACGATGTGCATTTTTTGACCGGCTCCGATGAACACGGGCAGAAAATCCAGCAATATGCGGAAGAACAAGGCGTTTCGCCGAAAGAGTACGTGGACGGTATCGCCGCACAGATCAAGGATGTGTGGGATACACTGAACACCTCGTATGATCGTTTCATCCGCACGACCGATGCCGATCACGAATCCGCCGTACAAGCGATTTTCAAAAAGCTGTACGAGCAGGGAGATATTTATAAGGGTAAGTACGAGGGCAAATACTGTGTCCCGTGCGAATCGTTCTTTACCCCGTCGCAGCTCAAGGACGGCAAATGTCCCGATTGCGGCCGTGAAGTAGTGGATGCCAGCGAGGAAGCATATTTCCTGCGCTTATCCAAATATCAGGATCGGTTACTCAAATATTACGAGGAGAATCCCGATTTTATCAAGCCGGATTCCCGCCGCAATGAAATGATCAACAACTTCTTAAAACCGGGTCTTTCGGATCTGTGCGTTTCCCGCACATCGTTCACCTGGGGCATTCCGGTAACGTTTGATCCGAAACACGTCACCTACGTGTGGCTGGATGCGTTGTCCAACTATATCACCGGCGTGGGCTATCATCCGGACGGGAGCGGCGAATTGTACAACAAATACTGGCCGGCGGATCTGCACGTGATCGGCAAAGATATCGTGCGGTTCCACACCATTTACTGGCCCATTATTTTGATGGCGCTGGGCCTGCCGCTGCCCAAACAGGTGCTTGGTCATCCCTGGTTGCTTTCGGGCGAGGATAAGATGAGCAAATCCAAGGGCAATGTGCTGTATGCCGATGATCTGGCAAAAAAATACGGCACCGATGCGGTGCGGTATTATCTGTTATCGGAGATCCCGTTTGCGCAGGACGGCACCATCACGTATGAAAGCTTTTTCAATCTGTATAACGCGGATCTTGCCAACACGCTGGGCAACTTAGTCAACCGCAGCATCGCCATGACAAACAAGTATTTTGGCGGCACCGTGAAAGCAAACGGTGTTGCAGGCGGCGAAACAGATGCCGAACTGCTGGAAACAGCGGCACAAACGGTGCAGCGTTACACCCAATGCATGGATGTGTACCACAATGCCGAAGCGGCGGATGCGGTGTTATCGCTTGCCAAACGTTGCAACAAATATATCGACGAAACCACACCGTGGGTACTGGCGAAAAACGAGGACGACCGTGCGAAGCTGGAAACGGTACTGTATAATCTTTTGGAATGCATTCGCATGCTTGCAACCTGCCTGCGCCCGTTCCTGCCGCAAACGGCAGATAAGATTGCTGCGCAGCTGAACGTTGCCGAATTGCCGTTGGAAGCGCTCACATTCGGTGCGGTGGATACCTATTCTGTTGGTACACCCGAGCCGCTCTTTGCCCGTATTGACGTGGAAAAAGAGTTGGCGGAGATCGCGGCAGCAGCCGAAGCAGCTGCCGCTGAAGAAGAGGTGGCGGAAAACGTGGCGTTCTTGCCCCAGATCACCATTGACGAATTTGCCAAAGTGGATCTTCGCGTTGCCAAGATTGTGGATTGCGAGCCCATTAAAAAGGCGAAGAAATTATTAAAGTTAACGCTGGATGACGGTAGCGGAACACCGCGCACGGTGGCTTCCGGTATTGCGCTATGGTACACACCGGACGAACTGAAGGGACGCTCCATCATTCTGGTTGCGAACTTGAAGCCCGCCACGTTGTGCGGTGTGGAAAGCTGCGGCATGATCCTTGCTGCGGATGAGGGCGATGCCGCCAAGGTCATCTTTGTGGATGGGCTGAAGCCCGGCGCACAGATCCATTAAAAATGCCAGGGTGCAGGTTCGCTTGCACCCTGTTTTTGTGAGGAAACACCATGCAGATTTTTGATTCACACGCCCATTATTTGGCCGATGCGTTTAACGAGGACCGCGAGGAACTGTTGACACGGTTATTGCAAACCGACGTTTGCGGCATCATTGAAGCGGCAACCACCGCCGAAAGCTCCAAGCAGGCACTTATGCTTGCACACCGCTTTCCCACCTTGTATGCGGCGGTTGGCATTCATCCGGAAGAAGCGGCACAGGTAACCGAGGAGGATTTTTCGGTTATCGCTGCTTTGTGTACCGATAAAAAAGCGATAGCAATCGGCGAGATCGGGTTGGATTACCATTACGAGGAATACTGCCCGCGCGACGTACAAAAGTATTGGTTTCACCGCCAACTAGCATTGGCAAAAGAGCGGGATTTGCCCGTGGTAATCCACGATCGCGAAGCGCACGAGGATACGGTTGCGGCGCTGCGGCAATTCACACCCCGCGGCGTGGTGCACTGCTTTTCCGGCAGTGTGGAAACCGCCCGTGAGATTCTGAATCTCGGTATGTATATCGGAGTCGGCGGTGTGGTCACGTTCAAGAACGCACGGAAACTTGTGGAAGTTGCCGCCATGGTGCCGGAGGATCGGTTGCTTTTGGAAACCGATGCCCCGTACCTTGCACCCGTTCCCCACCGCGGTCACCGTTGCGATTCTTCCATGATTGCTTACACCGCCGCCGCAATCGCCGAAATCCGCGGCACAACACCCAATCACATTCTACGTATTGCCGCCGAAAACACACGCCGCCTTTTCAATGTATAAACGCAAAGAAGTCGGAGGCCAAGCGGTCTTAGGAAGACAATTGATAG
>JAZQIV010000048.1:0-4092 GCA_045541305.1 Acutalibacteraceae bacterium
TATCGAGTATGACTATTTTTATACGTGCGGCCCGGAACCGATGCTCAAAGCGGTGTATCGCGCCACAAAAACCGCGGGCCAGTTCAGCTTTGAAGAACGCATGGGCTGCGGCTTCGGCGCTTGTATGGGTTGCTCTTGCAAAACGGTAACCGGCTATAAACGCATCTGTAAGGAAGGCCCGGTACTGCGAAAGGAGGAGATCCTATGGGACGCTTAAACGTCAATTTGTGCGGCGTTGAAATGGATAACCCCATCATCCCTGCCAGCGGTACGTTCGGATATGGGTACGAATTTGCCGAGTTGTACGATATCAATCTCTTGGGTTCTTTCTCATTTAAGGGTACCACCAAAGAACCGCGGTTTGGCAATCCCACACCGCGCATTGCCGAATGCCCGATGGGGATGATCAATGCGGTTGGTTTGCAAAACCCGGGTGTGGATAAGGTAATTTGCGAAGAACTGCCGAAAATGCGGCAGCACTTTCACAAAAAAGTCATGGCAAATGTCAGCGGATTTTCGGTGGAAGATTATGCTTATACCGTGGAACGGTTAAACGGAGAAGAGGATATCGGCTGGTTTGAAGTCAACGTCAGCTGTCCCAACGTTCACGGCGGCGGCATGAGTTTTGGCACATCGCCCGAAGCGGCGGCCGAAGTCACGGCGGCCGTTCGCAAAGTAACCGATAAACCGTTACTCATCAAATTATCGCCCAACGTCACCGATATTGTTTCCATTGCCAAGGCCTGCGAGGCAGCGGGAGCGGACGGAATCAGCATGATCAACACGCTGCTCGGCATGCGCATCGATCTTAAAACCAAAAAACCGGTTATCGCCAATAAAATGGGCGGTTTCTCCGGCAGCGCTATTTTCCCGGTTGCCGTTCGCATGGTGTACCAGGTAGCGGGTGCGGTCAACATCCCTGTTGTCGGTATGGGTGGTGTCAGTAACGCTGAAGACGTGGTGGAAATGATGCTGGCGGGTGCCACGGCTGTTGAAGTCGGTGCTGCCAACTTGGTTGACCCGTTTGCTTGCAAAACCATTATCGAGGACTTGCCTCGTGTGATGGATCAATACGGTATTCAGAATTTGAAGGATATTATAGGAGGAGCACACAATGGGTAAAGACGTTATTGTAGCCTGCGATTTTGCAAGTGCCGAGCAAGTGTTTGCATTCTTGGACAAATTCACCGGCAGAAAACCGTTTGTCAAAATCGGTATGGAACTGTTTTATGCCGAAGGACCGCAAATCGTCCGTGAAATTAAAAAAAGAGGTCATAAGATCTTCTTAGATCTGAAATTACACGATATTCCGAACACGGTTAAAAAATCCATGTCGGTGCTTTCTTGTCTGGATGTGGATCTGTGCAACCTGCACGCCGCCGGCACGGTGCGCATGATGGAAGCGGCGATCGAAGGCTTAACGCGCCCTGATGGCACCCGTCCGTTGTTGATTGCGGTCACCCAGCTTACCTCCACCGATCAAGAAAGCATGGAAAACGATCTGCTCATTCACGAACCGATCGATGAAGTGGTTATGCACTATGCTGCTAACGCCAAAAAGGCAGGCCTGGACGGCGTGGTTTGCTCGCCGCTGGAGGCCGGTAAGGTCCATGAGCGCTGTGGTGCCGATTTCTTAACGGTTACCCCCGGCGTTCGCTTTGCGGATGGTGACATTGGTGACCAAAAACGCGTCATGACCCCTGCTGAGGCGAAACGAATCGGCTCGGATTATATTGTGGTGGGTCGCCCGATCACCGCGGCCGAAGATCCGGTTGCGGCGTACGAGCGTTGTGTTCAAGAATTTTGTGACTAACGGGAAGAGGATGAGGACGTATGGAAAGCTATAAAAGAGAATTTATTCAGTTTCTTCAAGATGCCGGTGTGCTGAAATTCGGTGATTTTACTGCAAAGAGCGGACGCAAGATTCCCTATTTTATCAATGCTGGGGATATTAAGACAGGGGAACAAATCAAAAAGCTGGGCGAATTTTATGCCAAAGCTTATTTGGAAAAGGTCGGTTCAAAGCGTACTGTTCTGTACGGCCCGGCGTATAAAGGGATTTCCATTGCCGTGTCGTCTTCGATCGCCTTGGCTAAAGAAGGCTTAGACGTGCCGTTCTTCTTCAATCGCAAGGAAGCCAAGGATCACGGCGAAGGCGGTATCTTTGTAGGTTATGTTCCCGTGGCCGGTGAATCGGTTGTTATTGTGGAAGATGTGATTACCGCCGGAACAGCAATTCGTGAAAGCATGGCCAACCTTGCCTCGTTAGAGAATGTCAAAGTGGAAGCAACTTTTGTCATGGTTGACCGTAAAGAAAAAGGTAAGACCGAAAAATCCGCTATGGCCGAGGTGGAGGAAGAGTTTGGCTTCCCGGTTTACTCGGTTGTGGATGTCTACGACATTATCGAGTATTTGGAGGAAGACGAAGCAAACGCGGAAAACGTCGAGCGTATCAAGAATTATTTGGCGATTAACGGAGCAGCGGTATGAGGAGTCTGATTGATATTCTGGATCTCAGCACAGCTGAACTGGATGATCTGTTGTCCACGGCTTGTGATATCATGGAACACCCGGAGCGTTATGCCGAAAAATGCAAAGGCAAAAAGCTGGCAACCTTGTTCTTTGAACCGTCCACGAGAACACGCTTGAGCTTTGAAGCGGCAATGCTGGAACTTGGCGGCAGCGTGATTGGCTTTTCCGATGCGGATAGTTCTTCTGCCGCCAAAGGCGAAAGCATCGCCGACACGGCAAAGGTTATCAGCTGCTATGCGGATATCATAGCGATGCGCCATCCGCAGGAGGGCGCACCGTTTGCGGCGTCTCTCAGCGCAAGTGTTCCGGTGATCAACGCAGGGGATGGCGGCCATTGCCATCCCACGCAGACACTGGCTGATCTGCTCACAATCTATCGGGAAAGAGGCACGTTGAATGGTCTCACGATCGGTTTTTGCGGTGATTTGAAATACGGCAGAACCGTTCATTCGCTGATCGCAGCGCTGTCCCGTTATCACGGTATCCGTGTGATTCTCATCTCGCCGGAGGAACTGCGCCTTCCCGGTTACGTTAAGCACGAATATATGACCAACATGGAGTGCGTGGAAACCACCTCGCTGGACGATGCGATCGGTGATTTGGACATTCTGTACATGACACGTATCCAGCGCGAGAGATTTGACGATATTGAAGAATATGAGCGCTTGAAGGATAGTTATATTCTCACGATGGATAAGATGGCAAAAGCACCTGCGCACATGTGCGTACTGCATCCATTGCCGCGCGTAAACGAGATCAGTGTCGCGGTGGACGACGATCCCCGTGCTTGTTACTTTAAGCAAGTGCTCAACGGCAAATATATGCGCATGGCGCTGATCCTCAAGCTGTTGTCGGAAGCGGACGGCAAAAAAGAATCGGTCATAACCGAAATAGATGGTGCCGTTTGCCAAAACCCGCGTTGCATCACCGCAACCGAGCAGGAAGCACGCCAACTGTTTCGCTGCGTGAACCGCGAAAAGCAGATCTACCGTTGCGTGTATTGCGAAGCGCAAATTAAGTGATAAAATTCTGCCGAAAAATGCCGTTCCTACCTTGACAGAAAATGGGCGGATATGGTATAATCAGCAAGTAAAAATAAGCATTCTTTGCTACTGACGGAATAGGTGGATAACCACAAAGGAACAAAGGATGCAGCGGCTTTTTCTGTTTGCCGACCGTCTGGGCACACAAGCTTATTTTTAATGGTAAGCTTGGTGTGCCCTTTTTTTGTTTTTAAGGAGTGAAAACGATGAAGAAAATCGGTCTTGTCATGGGTAGCGACAGCGATCTGCCGATCGTTGAAAAAGCGGTAGCCGTTCTCAAAGAGCTGGGTATTTCGTATGAGGCGCACATTTATTCCGCGCACCGCACACCTGTACAGGCACGCGACTTTACAGTCGCTGCCCGTGAAAACGGCTTTGGCGCCATTATTTGCTTTGCGGGCATGGCGGCACATTTAGCGGGCGCCGTTGCGGCAAACACTACGTTGCCGGTGATCGGTGTGCCGTGCAAATCCTCGGTGTTGGATGGTATGGACGCACTGTTGTCTACTGTTCAGAT
>JAZQIV010000049.1:0-8364 GCA_045541305.1 Acutalibacteraceae bacterium
CAGCTGGTGTCGCTTATCGTTTCCATTGTCTTGGCGCGGCTGCTGGTGCCCGAAGATTATGCCATCGTCGGTGTTGTCACCATTTTCTTCAACTTTGCCAACGTGTTGATCGCGGGCGGCTTGAACACCGCTCTCATCCAAAAAAAGAACAGCACGCCGGAAGATTATTCCACCATTTTGTACACCAGCGTAGCGGTTTCACTGGTGATTTACATCATTCTGTTTTTCACGGCACCGGCGATTGCCGCGGCTTACGAAATGGCACAGATCGTGCCGGTTATCCGCATCATGTCGCTGGTTCTGATCGTCAACGCGGTCAAATCCATTCTAACCGCCTATATTTCCAATACGCTGCAATTCAAAAAACTGTTTATTTCCACTATTTCCGCCACGGTACTATCGGCGGTTGTCGGGATCGGCATGGCGATGATGGGCTGCGGCGTGTGGTCGTTGGTGGCACAGCAAATGGTGAGTGCGGTGATCGGTACCGCTTCGCTGTTCATCACCACCAAATTCAAAATTTTGCCCATCTTTTCGGTCAGCAGCTTCAAGCAGCTGTTTGGTTACGGATGGAAGATCTTCGTCACCTCCGCTATCACCGTTTTGTACGATGAGATCAATCCCATCATCGTGGGTCTGCGTTTTTCACCGGTAAGCCTGTCGTTTTATACCAAAGGCAAAAGCTTTCCCTCGCTTATCAACTCCACCATCAGCAACACGCTGTCCACGGTGCTGTTCCCGGTCATTGCCAAAGTGCAGGACGATGGCGAGGCGGTGCTTTCCATCACCCGTAAGTATATCCGCGTGTCGTCATATTTGATCTTTCCGCTGATGTGCGGTTTCTTTGCGGTGGCGGATAGCTTCGTGCGGGTGTTGCTCACAGAAAAATGGATGTCGGCCGTACCGTATATTCAAATTTTCTGCATGGCGTATATGCTGGATATCATCCAGGTCGGCAACCTGCAAACCATCAAAGCTATCGGCCGCAGTGATATCAGCCTCATTTTGGAAATTATCAAAAAAGCCTCGTATTTCGTGGTGATTCTGCTGTTTGTACTCTTTAGTGACAGCCCCACCATGTTGGCGGTCTCGTCGGTGGTGTGTACCCTGATCGCCACCCTCATCAACACGTTCCCCAACCGTAAATTGATTGGGTATAAATACCGCTACCAGGCGGCCGATATCGTGCCGAATCTACTCATTGCCCTCGCGATGGGCGTGGTGGTCATGCTCATGAACCGTTTGCCCATTGCGCCGCTGCTGCTCTTGCTTGTGCAGGTTGTAGCGGGCTGTGTTGTGTATGTGATCTTGAGCGTTATCACGCGCAATTCCAGTTTCCGTTATTTGTTGGAGACCGCCAAGCAATTTTTGCGAAAGGAGCGTGCGGCCGCATGAAAAAGCTGCTCAAAAAAATACTCTCATTCATTCCCACCGCAAAGCTGATTGTGTTTGAAAGCGCTCCCGATTTGTCGGATAACACCAAAGCGGTTTTCGATGAGATGATCCGCCGCGGGATGAATAAGCGTTACAAACTGGTGTGGCTCGTTTCCAAAAAGAATCCGAGTTATCCCCAGATCAAAAACGTAGTATACTGTGACGCCGGTTTCAAAACCTCGTCGCTTCGGTGGTGCTACTATTATTTGTTTGCCAAAGCCCATATCAGCTGCAATCGCTTTTTAACCACCTCCCGCGATGGTCAAACCTCTTTTTATCTGACACACGGCACGGCGATCAAAAGTGTGCGCAGCTATTACACCCTTCCTGCTAAGGTGGATTACCTGTTGGTGGATGGCGCCGGCACGCAAGACATGATGGCGTATGAACTGAATTACGATATTCAAAAAACGCACGCGCTGGGTTTCCCGCGCAACGATATCTTGGTGCAGGCCCCGCGCGATGTGCACAGTCTGTTCCCGGGCCACGAACAGGATAAAATTGCGGTGTGGTATCCCACGTTCCGTCAGCACAAAAACGGCATGACTGCCACCGCCAAGCCTCTTCCGTTTTTGCACGACGAACAGCAGGCGGAAAAGCTCAACGAGCTTGCAAGCAAAGCGGGTGTGTTGCTGGTGCTTAAGCCGCACTTTGCGCAGGATATCAGCAAGATCAAGGCGCAAAATTTCAGTCATATTCAGTTTATCAACGATGATTTCTTCACACAGCACGACATCACCTCCTACGAATTTATCGCGGGGTGTGATGCCATGATCACCGATTATTCCTCGGTGTATTTCGACTATTTAATGTGCGATAAGCCTGTCGGCTTTGTGTGGGAGGATTACGAGGAATATAAAGCCACGGTCAATTTCGCGGTGGACATGGATTATTACATGAAAGCCGGCGAAAAGATCTACACATTGGAGGATTTCGACGTGTTCCTGCACAACCTGGCAAGCGGCAATGACCGTCTGCAGGCAGAACGCGCCGAAATCAGCGCCTGGGCAAACTACTCGCGCGACGGTAAAAGCGCACAGCGTGTTACCGATTTCATCATCGAAAAAGCCGGTCTTTAACGGAGGTGCTCAATCGTGTTTTGGCTCTTCTTGGCGTTCTTGGTCGTGATGCTCTTTGGTGCCAAGGTTACCACCTCCGGCACAGCCGATTATCTGTCGATCAAGAATACGCAGGCTATTAAAGGAATCTTCATCCTGGTGGTCTTTTTCAGCCACTTCAATTCGTACGTTACGTTCACGTCGAAGCTCGATTTGTGGTATGTGGATCTGTTCATGTTCATCGGACAAGCCATGGTCACCATGTTTTTGTTCTATTCCGGTTACGGTGTCATGGAATCTATCAAACGCAAGGGAGCGGGCTATGTTCGGCAGATCCCGCAAAAGCGTGTGCTCAGCACCTGCTTCAAATTCGATTGTGCCGTGGTGCTGTACGTGCTGTTGGCGTTCATTCTGGGCGATTCATTGACCCTGCCGCAAGTGTTGCTCTCATTGATCGGCTGGGATTCGGTCGGCAACTCCAATTGGTACATTTTCGTCATCATGGTGTTGTATTTGCTCACCTATTTGGTGTTTGTCGCTGTTCCCGCGAAGAACCGTTGGATTCCCGCGCTGGTTTTCAGCGCCGCTCTGTGTGTTCTCGTTTTGTTAACCAAGACGTTCCAATGGCGCCCCATTCATTGGTACGACACGGCTTTGTGTTACGCATTGGGTATGCTGTATTCGCTGGCAAAACCTTGGGTGGAGAAGATGGTGAATCGCCACGTGTTGATTTGGGCAGCCGCCATGCTTGCTTGTTTTGCCTTGTTCGTTTTGCTGCGCGGTCGCGGGTTCTTGAACCTTGCCGCGTATTTAGCGTTCACGGTCGGTGTGGTACTGCTCACCATGCGTGTTACCCTGTGCAACCGCGCGCTGGTGTGGTGCGGCGAGCATCTGTTTGAGGTGTATATCCTGCAGCGGATCCCCATGATTGTGTTTGACCGAATCGGTTTTGTGGATTGGAACGTCCCGCTGGCGTTTGTGGCATCGCTTGCCGTCACGGTCGGGCTCACATTCGTGTTTGGGCGGTTTACCAATTGGTTATGGCAAAAATTGACGGTGCGGAGTTCTGCATCGCCGTCAGCATAAATAGGAGGTTATATTATGAAACGCGTGATTACCTACGGAACGTTCGATTTGTTGCACTATGGGCATATCAACCTGCTCAGGCGTGCTAAGGCACAGGGCGATTATTTGGTGGTTGCCTTGTCCACCGACGAATTCAACTGGAATCAAAAGCAAAAGAAGTGCTATTTTTCGTATGAAAAACGCAAGGCGCTGTTGGAAGCCATTCGGTATGTGGATTTGGTGATCCCGGAAGAAAATTGGGATCAAAAACGCACCGATGTGCACGAATACCACATTGACACCTTCGTGATGGGCGATGACTGGGAAGGTAAATTCGATTTCCTCAAGGAAGAAGGCTGCGAGGTTGTGTATTTGCCCCGCACCCCCGAAATCTCCACCACCAAAATCAAAAAAGATCTGAAATAAAAAAAGGCACGTCGCTGTTGCGACGTGCCTTTTTTCAGGATTGCTATTTTGCGCGGTCGGCATTCAACTGTTTGGCAGAGCGACGATGCTCGGGGATGATTTCGCCCGCTTTTGTCAGTGCCATCTTGGTGAGCAACGGGCCGACAAGCTCATAGATCAACACGGAAAACAACACAATGTTGCGCACCAATGTGCCTTCCTGTTCACCTAACTGCATGGCGGTCACCGACATACCCAAAGCCACGCCTGCCTGCGGTAACAGCGTGATACCGAGGTATTTCACAATGCTCGGATCACAGCCGCAGGCTTTGGCGCTGACGCTGCTGCCGATCAGCTTACCCAGCGAACGGAACACGATGAACACTACACCCACGCCCACAATGGCAAGATGTGTGAACACACCCAGTTCCAACTCGGCACCGCTGATTACAAAGAACATCACAAACAACGGCGTGGTCCAACGGTCTACGCGATCCATTAATTCTTCCGATGATTCACAAACGTTGCAGAATATTGTGCCCAGCATCATGCAGGCGAGCAGGGGAGAGGTGCTGATGGTAATGGGGCCCACCGGAATATGAATCATGGTCAAAGCCACCGTCAGGATCACATACATCACCGAAACGGATAACCGCTTGCTGCGTGAATGGAACAATTTCTCGGTTTCCGAGAAAATAAACCCGATCACAGCACCGAGCAGCAACGAAGCCACAATTTCGATCAGCGGATTCACCACAATGGAGAACACGTCCACGTGACCGCTCACCATGCCTTTGGCAATGCCGAACGATACCGCAAACACAATCAATCCCACCGCATCGTCCAGCGCAACGATGGGCAGCAAAATGTCGGTCAACGGGCCTTTCGCTTTGTATTGGCGAACAACCATTAGGGTGGCCGCCGGTGCGGTCGCGGTGGCCACTGCCCCCAACGTAACGGCAACGCTCATCGGCAGCACCTCTTCACCCAGTAAAAGGCTCAATCCGCACAAAGCTATGTCCACAAACAAAGCGGCAACCAACGCCTGCACAATACCGATCACAGTCGCTTGTTTGCCGATCTTTTTGAGCTGGGATAAGCGAAATTCATTGCCGATGGAAAAGGCAATGAATCCCAACGCCACGTCGGAAATTACGCCAAAGTGCTCTATGTACGACATGGAGGTAAAACCCAGCCCCTCAATATGCAGCAATTGTCCCAGCTGCCCCAATCCGTACGGCCCGATCAAAATACCGGCAATCAGATACCCGGTAACCGCGGGCAATCCCAACGGTTTGATTACGCGGGTGAACAATAGTCCCGCAAACAACGCAATCGCAATGCTTAGTAAAATATCCATAATAATACGACGCCTTCTTTTTATCAAACTTCCGTTATTGTAGTCCCAGTTTCTCGGAAAGTCAAGCAGAATCTTTCACTTGACTTTTTTGGAGGGTATGGTATACTGTTTTTTGAGAGAAGAAGAGCGAAAAAAGCGCGGCCTCCAGTCGCCTTTTTTCGTCTTTTTGTTTTTGTTGTAAGGAGAATCGATATGTGGATTTGGGATTTTTTGTTAGAGTTTAACACGTGGTCGGTGTTGCTGCGCGTGTTTCTCGCGGCTTTACTTGGTGGTATCATCGGCAGTGAGCGCGGTCGTCATGGCCGTGCTGCAGGTTTGCGCACACACATTCTGGTGTGTGTCGGTTCGGCTATGACCTCACTTACCGGCCTGTTTGCGGTGCAGGTGCTGCAAACGGGCGGCGATGCTTTCCGCATCGCGGCACAGGTGGTCTCCGGTATCGGCTTTTTGGGCGTCGGCATGATCCTGGTGCGTAACCGCACGGTGGTTACCGGCCTTACTACTGCCGCCGGCTTGTGGGCAACCGCTACCATCGGTATTGCCATCGGCTATGGATTTTATATCGGTGCCGTTGCTGCCACTCTGCTGTGCGTGATCGCGGTTCCGGTGCTGGGCCATTTTGAAGAAAAACGCAAAACCATCACCAACGTTTATCTGGAAATTGCCGATAGCAGCTGCACGGGCGAAATTGTGCGTGCGCTGCGCGCGTTGCTGCAAACCGAAGTAAACGTAGATGTCATCGCCCCGAAAAGCAATGCTGTGGGTCATGTTGGTATTCTGCTGCTGGTGAAAACGTATATGATCCCCGAGGAAACGCTACAGGCGATGGAAGCCATCGAAGGCGTGGATTATATCGTCGAAGAATGCAACGCATAAGAACGTGTAAAAAGCCGCCGCAAGCAACAAGGCTTGCGGCGGTTTGCTTTTATTGCTTGCTGCCCTTGGCACCGCCGATGGAAACAGCAGATAAGATGTTGGTATCGTAGCTGAAGTTCAGCGCTTCACGTTCGCGGTGGCGTTTGAATGCCAGCTGTAACATGGTATCCAACAATTGGTCAAACGGCAGCCCGGCCGCTTCCCATAAGTAAAACGATAACGAGCCCGGAATGGTGTTGATCTCGTTAACCCACAGCTCACCGGTTTCGGGATTGTTCAAAAAGTCAATGCGCGCCACACCGCTGCAGCCTAATGTGCGGAACGTTTTCACAGCCAGCGCCTGCACCTTTTCGGCCAGTTCATCGGGGATATCCGCAGGGCAACGGCGTTTTAAATCCGACATACCGCCGGATTTACCCGATTTCGAATTCTTGCTGCCGCTTAAATACTTGTCGCGGTAGCTCAAAATCTCATCACTGTTGATCGGCTCTTCACACACCGAGGGACGCGCGTCCTCCGTGTCGCCCAGCACCGCACAGTTGATTTCACGCAACGGGGTAATGGCTTTTTCCACCAGCACGCGGGGCGCAAACCCGAATGCTTCGTCCAAAGCGGCAATCAATTTGTCGCGATTATCCGCGCGGGCAATACCGACCGAAGAGCCCAGATTCACCGGCTTGACGATCACCGGATACCCGATGCCGCTTTCGATGCGGTCAGCAATGATATCGGCGTTCAGCGCATACTCTTTTCCGTAAAACGCCAGTGCAGGCAAAACCGGCACCCCCGCGTGATTCAGCACGGCTTTCATTTGATATTTATCCATACCCAAAGCCGAAGAGAGAATATCGCACGCGGCATACGGCACGTTCAGCATTTCCAGCATGCCCATCAGCGTGCCGTCCTCCACGTTGGTGCCGTGCACCACGGGCAACGCCACCTCAAAGGAACCAATAACGTTATTGCCGAATTTTTTGGCAGGATAACGGATCATATCCACACCGTTTTCCGAAGGTACCAGCAACACCTGTGTGGCGGCGGCTAAGCACGCCTTCATATCGCGGTACGTTTCCACTTTACCCAGCGCCTCGCCGGTGTAAAAACGGTTCTCTTTGGAAATATACAACGGAATCGGTTCATACTTGTCACGGTCCAGCGCACAGAACGCCTGAATACCCGAAATAATGGATACCTCATGCTCCACACTGCGACCGCCAAACAGAACGGCAACCTTGGTTTTCATTCGTAACACCCCTCAAAAATTATCCGGTAAATCGTTTTCCAACAATACAATGCGCGTGCCGTTGCAGGGCAGCGCTTTCAATTTCTGCAAGCCCTCGTTGAGCGTCTGTACCACCAAAATCTGCTGTTCGGGAAACCCGGCGGCAAGCAATCCTTCGCGCAGCGGCGGTGCCTGCTTGAGCCCCACCAACACGGCAACGTCGCAGCAATCCGCCGCATATTCGCCCAGTTCGCGGTTTAAGACCTCCTGCCGCTCACCGAGTTCCACCATGCCGGGCGTTACCAGCACTCGTTGCGCATCAAATTGCTTGAGCACATCCAATGCGCCGCGGAATCCGGCGGGGTTGGAATTGTAGGCATCGTCAATGTACCCGTTCGGTAATAACTGCAAACGGTGCTCCACGGGCTTGAGCATCCGTACGGCGTACGCCATTTCGGGAAGCGAAATTCCCAAATGATACGCTACCGCAATGCAGCCCGCCAGATTTTGAATGTTGTGCGTACCGAGCAGTTTGGTCGTGAACGTTTGCGATTCGCCGCCGATCGTTATCGTGAAGGTGGAACCGCTCAGCGCCACCCGCAGATCGGAAACGCACACGGCACCGCTTTGCAGCCCGTACAAAACGGTGGGGCACAGCGGCTCACGCTCTGCTAACCGTGAGCGAATGTATGGGTTATCGCCGCAGGCAAACAATCGGCCGTCGGCAGGTAATGCATCCGCCAGTTCAAATTTGGTGGAGATAATGGTATCAATCGTTTTAAATGTTTCCAGGTGCTGCTCACCGATCGAACTGATGATACCGTATTGCGGCGAAACCAGATCGCAGATCTCGGCAATATCGCCCTTGTTTTTGGCGCCCATCTCCGCAATGAAGATTTGGTGAGACGGGCGCAGCCGCTCACGGATGGTGCGTACCACACCCA
>JAZQIV010000050.1:0-15374 GCA_045541305.1 Acutalibacteraceae bacterium
AACGATACCTTGTGCCATCATAGCATCGGCAACCTTCTGGAAACCGGCAATGTTCGCACCGGCGATCAAATCGCCTTTCATGCCGTATCTTTCAGCAGCTTCGAAGGATGCTTTGTAGATGTTTGCCATGATCTGACGCAGTTTCGCATCCACCTCTTCGGCGGTCCAGGAATAACGCATGGAGTTCTGGCTCATTTCCAAGCCGGAAACCGAAACGCCACCTGCGTTTACCGCTTTGGACGGGGCGATGATTGTGCCGTTTGCTTTCAGCACTTCCAGCGCATCGTCGGTGGTGGGCATGTTGGAAACCTCCACGTAGTATTTCACGCCGTTAGCCACAATGTTTTTCGCATCTTCCAAGCGCACTTCGTTTTGAGTAGCGCAGGGCATCACGATATCCACTTTCTGCTCCCACGGCTTTTTGCCCTCAAAGTAGGGAACACCGAATTTGTCGGCATAATCCTTGACTTTGTCGTGACCCGAAGAACGCATCTCCAACATGTAGTTGATCTTTTCTTCGGTGCAGATGCCGTCTTTATCGTATATATAACCGTCGGGACCGGAAATGGTCACGACCTTACCGCCAAGCTCGGTAACCTTTTTCACCGTACCCCAAGCAACGTTGCCGAAACCGGAAACCGCAAAGGTCTTGCCCTTGATATCATCGCCAAAGGATTTGAGCATCTCAACGGTGTAATACACAGCGCCGAAGCCGGTGGCTTCCGGGCGGATCAACGAACCGCCGTAGGCGATGCCTTTACCCGTTAAAACACCCTCATAACGATTGACCAGACGTTTGTACTGACCAAACAGATAACCGATTTCACGCGCGCCAACACCGATATCGCCGGCGGGAACGTCCGTATCGGCACCAACGTGGCGGTACAGTTCTGTCATGAAGCTCTGGCAGAAAGCCATGATCTCGTTATCCGACTTTCCTCTGGGATCAAAGTCGGAACCGCCTTTACCGCCGCCCATCGGCAGGCTGGTCAAGGAGTTTTTGAAGGTTTGCTCAAATCCCAAGAATTTGATGATGCTCAGGTTCACAGAGGGATGGAAGCGCAGACCGCCTTTGTAGGGACCGATCGCGCTGTTGAACTGTACACGATACCCACGGTTCACGTGAACGTTACCGGCATCGTCAACCCACGGCACACGGAACATGATTACACGCTCCGGCTCAACCAAACGCTCGAGCAGAGCCGCTTTTTCATACTGCGGGTTTGCTTCGATAACCGGACGCAACGACAGCAAAACGTCTCTGACAGCCTGGATAAATTCCGGCTGATCGGCGTTGTCGCGCGCCACTTTTTCCAAAACGGAATCAACATACGACATACGAATCGTCTCCTTCGTAAAAAAATCATGCAAACAGTATAGCATACGGAACACTTCATTGCAAGTATTTTGTCGTGAAATTTCAAAATTCTTGCTTTTGGCCGTATTTTTAAATATAAATGACGGATTTCGCAAATCCTGAAGTTAAAAATTGCAAAGATTGCATATTGCGGAATCGTGTGATACAATAAACATGAGAGGATGATGTTTGTGAAAATCATGGCGGTGGATCTGGGACTGGTGCGTACCGGTCTTGCGGTATCCGATGAATTGGAAATGTTGGCATCGCCCATCGGTACGGTTACTCAGCGTGATTTTTCGGCGTTGCTCAACACCGTTGCCGAAACGGCGCATGAGCACCACGTACAACAAATTGTAGTCGGTTTGCCGCGCAATATGGATGGCAGCAAAGGTGAAAGCGCACAGCGCGCCGAAAAATTTGCCGCGGATCTGCATACCATCACCGAATTGCCGGTTGAACTATGGGATGAACGGTTAACCACTATGTCTGCCATCGGCTATTTGAACGAAACCAACGTGCGCGGCAAAAAGCGCAAGGCGATTGTGGATACTGTATCGGCCACCATCATTTTGGAGGACTATTTGCAGAGCCGTCGCAGCCGTGCTTGATTCCTCTTCACACACCGCATAACCTACGCATATAGTGGTGTGTGAGGTGAAATATATGAATGGGATAACAGTTTACGTCAGCTCTGTGACCAATGCCATGCGAGGGAAAAAAGTACTGGAAAAACAGGGCTTTCGTGTGTATATGCAGCGTTCTTCACGTGCTGCTGAAAATAATGGGTGCGGTTATAGCTTACTGGTCTATGGCGCGGAAAAAACGGTCAGAGCAGCGCTCGCGAACGCAGGTGTGCGGATCCTCCGTGTGGAACACGGGGGTGAATCGCGGTGATTTATCTGGACAATGCGGCAACCACGTACCCGAAACCGCCGGACGTTCAACGCGCTGTTTCCGAAGCGCTGATCCATTACGGTGCCAATCCGGGGCGCGGCGGTCACACTATGGCGATGACAACGGCGGAGCGTGTGTATGAATGCCGCGAAGCGTTGGCATCGCTGTTTCATTTAGAAAACCCATCGGGTGTGGTATTTACGTCCAACTGCACCGGTGCTTTGAATTTGGTAATCAAAGGGTTGCTTTCCCACGGTGGACACGCTGTTATTACCGATTGCGAACACAATTCGGTTATTCGACCGTTAACAGCGCTTGCCGAAAAAGGCGTAACATTTACCACGGTCAGCGTGGACCCAAAGCGTCCCTATGAAACGGCACAACGTGTACGCCGCGCCATTCGACCAACCACGCGTTTGATTTTGTGTACCCACGCTTCCAACGTGCTGGGTGTGCGCACACCGATTCGCCAAATCGGACAAATCGCGCAAAAAGCGCGCATCCCGTTTGCGGTGGATGCGGCACAAACTGCCGGTATTCTGCCGATCGATATGGAAAACGATCACATTAACTTTTTGTGCATTCCCGCCCATAAGGGCTTGTACGGCCCCATGGGCTGCGGTGCGCTTCTATGCCGCGGTAATTATACGCTGGAGCCGCTTATGGAAGGTGGTACGGGGAGCGCCTCTCTTTTGTCTTCACAACCGAATGAGTTGCCGGATCGCCTGGAAAGCGGAACGCTGAACGTACCCGCTATTTGCGGCCTATACGGCGGTTTGGAGTGGCTGAAACGGCAAGGGGGATGTGCAGCATTGGCCGAACGGGAAACCGCCTTGCTTCGCACGTTGTATGCACAGCTTACCGAAATTAAGGGCATTGAAATTTATACCCCGTATCCCAATTTACAGGTGTGCGTGCCGCTGCTTACCTGCAATGTTCAAGGCTTACAAAGCGAGGAAACAGCCGCGCGGCTGAACGAGCAGGGGATCGCAGTTCGTGCAGGACTGCATTGTGCGCCGTCCGCGCATCGCAAGATGGGGACGATCGATCGTGGTGCGGTACGAATCTGCCCTTCGGCTTTTACCACACGAAACGATCTGGAAAAAGTCCGGAAAATCTTAACAGAAATTGCAATAAACCCTTGAAAACGCGAAAAAACGTTGGTACAATATAACTGATTGATGTGTAAAAAGGTGGTGGTGACTCATGGGAGCCTTCTTTTCGTGGCTTTGGGAAAGTGTACTGAACTTTTTGAAAACGTATAACTGGATCACGGATACGTTGGATATCCTGATCGTTGCGTTTGCCATTTATAGCTTGCTCCGTTTGGTGCGGGATTCCCGTGCCGAACAACTGATGAAGGGTTTCATCCTGCTTGTGCTCGCCTATGGTGCGGCTTATCTGTTTGGGTTGACCACTCTGCGATATTTGTTGCAAATCTTGTTCGATAACGCGCTGATTTTGGTGGTTGTCATTTTCCAACCGGAATTCCGCCGCGTGTTGGAACAGGTGGGGCATACCGGGTTCAAACGGTTTAAAGCGTTTGGCTTGAACGAGGAAGAAACCGAAGCCTATATTCAGCAATGGAAATCTGCCATTTCCGGCATTTGCACAGCTGTTGGCATGCTGCAGCGTGAAAAGATGGGCGCTTTGATCGTGTTTGAACGGAACACGCGGTTGGGCGAAATCGCAGAATCCGGCACGGCGATCAATGCCGATATCACGGGCGAATTAGTCGCCAACATTTTCTTCAACAAAGCCCCGTTGCACGATGGTGCGATGATCGTACGCGATGCGAAAATCACGGCGGCAGGTTGTATTCTGCCGCTTACCGATGATACCACTATCAGCCGCAGTTTAGGAACGCGCCACCGTGCCGGTGTCGGTATGAGCGAAAACTCCGATGCGGTTGTGGTGATCGTTTCGGAGGAAACGGGCATTATTTCGGTTGCCAAAAACGGGGAATTGACCCGTGATTTCACCACCGAAAGCTTGCGCATTGAATTGGAAAATGAAATCGTGTGGAGCAACGTACGCACGGAATCCGATAAAAAGGAATTTCCGTTAATGGCGTGGTTGCGTAAATGGAGGTCAAAATGAAAAAGAAATTTTCACTGAACGCCTTCTTACACAACGAACGCATGCTTATGCTGTTTTCGGCAGTTGCCGCTATTGTGATCTGGGCGTTGGTTTCCTTTGGACCGGGCAATACCCAAAGCCGCACGATTTCGGTTACACAGACCATCGATTTAACCGGCACCATTGCGGGTCATAACGATCTGCGCGTGATCGGTGAGGATACCTTCACCGTTAGTGTAACGGTCGAGGGTGCTCGTTCGGTTATCTTCAATCTGGATGCGCAGGATATTGATATCCGGCCCTCGCTTTCGGATATTCAAGGTGCCGGTATTTCGGACGTGGCGTTGACTGCCACCAAAGTTAAAGCGGGTGCGTATACAATCACTTCGATTTCGCCCAGCATGATTTCCTTGAACTGTGATTATTGGCTGACGAAATCGGTTCCACTAAAAACCGATATATCCAAGGTATCGGCAAAGGATGAAAAATTGCAACAGCTTGGTGACGTACGTATCGATTCCACCGAGATCACAAACGGCACGATTCAGATTGAAGGTCCGCAAACCACCATCACCCGCATTGCTTCGGTTGTCGCAACCGTGGAAGATGGCGGCGTGATTGATAAAACCACGCGTTTTGCTGCTAAGTTGATTGCGTATGACGCGGAAGAAAAAGAAGTGGATCTTTCAAATTGTCGGTTTACCGGAGCTTCGGCGGACAACATGCTGGATATCACGGTGCCGATTTGGGTGCAAAAAACCGTGCCGTTAACGTACACCTTATTAAATAAACCGGAAGGTATGTCCGAAAACGGCCTGGTCACCTTAACGCCTAACACCATCACGTTGGTTGGCGAAGCGGAAGCGCTGGAAGCAGCAGCTACCACCATCGGCAATTTGGGAACCATCAATTTTGATCGGTTGTTGCCCAACAATGCCGAATCCACCTTGACGCTGAACGTGCCGAACGGCATTCGCGTTTTGGAAGGCAATTCTGTTGTCGTTCGATTGGCGATTGACCGGTACACCACCAAAACACTTTCCTATGCCGTGAAGGATTTGAGCGACGTGACGGTGGTCAATAAGCCGGAGGGGAAGAACCTGACCTTGCAAAGTCAGCAACTGAGCAATATTGTGTTGTGCGGTCCTCGCGCCACGCTGAATCGCATCACCGCCAACAATCTGCAGGTAACGCTGGATGCTGCCAGCAACACCGGAAACGGTGCGGTGCGGTTTGCGGTGCGTATCACGGTCCCGAAATATAACACCGTGTGGGTGTACTATGGCGATAACGAAGCATCGGATTACCGCTTGTACGGCACTTTGGAATAACGTGTAATCATAAAAAAGCCTGAACGAAATTTCGTTCAGGCTTTTTTCACACATTGACGGCTTGGACATAGAATGAGAAAGGGGAGTGAAATCCTACTAAATAAAAGGAGAGATATGTGTTGAACAATTCTTGTTACGGACGTCGTCGCATGTCGTCAAACGTCACGATGGCAACGCCATACGGTAGACGAACGGCAACCGACGGCGTTTGTTCTGCGTGTGAAACGGTATTGCCTGAAACCGAGTGTGGCGATATGGTTTTGGCAATGGCATACGTGCAGATGCAGCCGTGGGGCAATTTGTATGAACCGGAAGAAGGATTTGGTGCCGGAACGGTGTTCCCGGACCTGGATAAACCGTTTTTAGGGGGAGGGACACGCTGTGCCTTGTAAATTAGCACGACGCATTCATGCGTATGATTTTGCCATTTTGGAGATCGGTATGTTCCTGGATACCCATCCGTGCAACACCGTCGCGTTGCAGAAACGTCAGGAACTGCAATTGCAACGCGATGCCTTGGTAGCCGAGTATGAAGCCAACTACGGCCCGTATATCGTCACCGACAAAGATGTGCAGGGCGAACGCTGGACATGGGTGGACGGCCCGTGGCCGTGGGAATATGAGAGGGGGAACGGCAATGTGGCAGTATGAGAAGAAACTGCAATATCCCGTAAAGATCGCGAATCCGAATCCGAAATATGCGCAGATCATCATTTCACAGTACGGCGGGCCGGATGGTGAGCTGGGGGCATCCATGCGGTATTTGTCGCAACGGTATTCCATGCCGTACGATGAGCTCAAAGGTTTGCTGACGGATATTGCAACGGAGGAACTGGCACACATGGAAATGGTCAGTGCCATGGTATATCAGTTGACTCGCAACCTTTCCAAAGAGGAAATCACGCGTGCCGGATTTGACAAATATTTTGTAGATCACACCACCGGTGTGTACCCGGTTGCCGCATCCGGCTTGCCGTGGCGCGCCGAGTATATTGGTGTGAAGGGCGATGTCCTCACAGATCTGCACGAGGACTTGGCAGCCGAACAAAAGGCACGCACCACCTACGACAACCTGCTGCGTTTGATCGATGATCCCGATGTTCGCGATCCGCTGAAATTCCTACGCCAACGCGAAGTCGTGCATTACCAAAGATTCGGTGAAGGGTTACGCCTTGCCACCGATCGATTGAATAGCAAAAACTTCTATGCCTGCAACCCGAGCTTTGATAAAAACTGCGGGAAATAACAGTGCAAAAAAAGATATGAGGGATTTTATTATCCCTCATATCTTTTTATTATCCGGTAATATTCATAGAAATATCGTGCAATAGAAAAATATTATCTATTAAGGAGCTAGTGCCCCTTCTAATGGTCGACATTTCTCAACAAAACGGATACCACGTGGTGAGTGCAATAAGTTTGGTGCCGGAAGTTGTGAAAGGATAAGAATTTTTGTGCGATGGAGATTGGGTGGGAAGTCAGATACCTTCGTACTATGTAAATTTGTATTGTCCGCATCTGTAAAACAAGGGGATTTATACGAATTAATTATTATTCAATTTAAAATGCATATCATCCAAATCGGTTATAATCCCGCTGATGTCTTGTGTGGTGCAAATCCTAAAAGCAAAGCGCTTATTATATTTGCTACCGTCAAAAAGGAAAAATTGCTTTTTAGAATTTTTCAACATAAGTCGTCTAAGTGAACTTTCCGACTCGGATTGGTCTGAAATCATTCCGTTCTCGTCTATGCCTTGAGCCGAAAAAAAGCAAATGTTTGCATAAAGATCAGATACGGTTTTTTCAGCAATACTTCCAACCAGTGAATACGAGTTTTCCACAGGTCTGCCGCCTGTCAGATAACAAATTATATGCTTTCCCTTTAATTTTTCGGCGATTAAAGTACTGTTAGTTATAACAGTTAAATTTTGTTCTTCCGAGATGTATTTTGTCATATGACTGACCGTTGAAGATGCATCAAGAAACACGACGTCACCATTGGTTATCAGTTTCGATGCCTTTTTTGCAAGTTTTTCTTTGACGGATGAATTGTTTTTGTTTCTTATCTCGAAAGGTACTTCTCGATTTTCGTGCTCGGGAATAGTTGCTCCACCATAACAGCGTGTAACGACTCCCGCCGTTTCCATTTCGGTCAAATCACGGCGAATAGTTATCGGCGCTACAAACAATTGTTTTGACAAGTAATTTATTGTGCAATATTTTCTATCTTTTATAATTTTCAGAATAGCATCTTGTCGCTCTTTTTTGATCATGTTTGTTCCTTTCTGTCCTTAAATCCGCTCAAAATTGTTCGATTATCAACTCTTTGGACGCTTGTTGACTAGCGAACGATCATTTTCTACAATGATAGCATAATCTTGAAAGGATGTCAAAGGATGAAAACAATAACGATTATCGGTGCGGGTATGATGGGTTCCGCACTCGCTTTTCCCGCAAGAGAAAACGGTAATGAAGTTCGACTCGTGGGAACGCATTTGGACAGAGAGATTATTGATCATTGTCGCAAAACTGGACGCCATCTCAAATTCAACAACGATTTTCCCGAGGGGGTTCGATATTACCAGATCGAAGAATTGGAAAGCGCTATCCGCGGTGCCGATTTTATCATCTGTGGTGTCAGCAGCTTTGGAGTAGACTGGTTTAAGGATGAAATATTACCGAAGTTAGAAGAAAATGTACCGATTATCTCTGTCACCAAAGGACTTATGAATATGCCGGACGGCACCTTACTCACATATTTGGATCTATGGCAGGAGAAGTTGAATGAACTGGGCAAAAACATTCCTCTTAACGCTATCGGTGGTCCTTGCACCAGTTATGAGCTGGTTGCTCATGATCAAACCGAGGTATCCTTTTGCGGAAAGGATATCAATGTACTGCGAATGATAAAATCGGCCATGGCTACCGACTATTATCATATTAGCCTGTCCACTGATATTGTAGGTGTAGAAAGTGCGGTAGCGCTCAAAAACGGGTATGCATTAGGCATTGCGCTTACCATCGGTTTAAATCAAAAAGAATTTGGCGTTGATAGCGAATTACATTTTAATTCTCAAGCAGCGGTTTTTGGACAATCAGTCAGAGAAATGTATAAACTTCTGAAATTGCAGGGTGCAGATGGCTTTGATAATCTCGTCCTTGGGGCCGGAGATTTATATGTAACGGTATACGGTGGTAGAACAAGACTTGTGGGTATTTTGCTTGGTCGCGGTTTAAACATTGATGAAGCAAGGGCTGAGCTCAAGGGGGTAACCCTTGAATCCCTTGTGGTTGCAGAACGTGTTGCAAAGGCGGTGAAGGTAAAAGCCGAAAAAGGTCTTGCGAACATAGAGGAATTTCCTTTACTGATGCACATTGAAGAAATCATTACACAGAAAAAAGCTGTTAATATCCCTTGGGAAAAATTCACGTTTGAAGAGTAAAAGCGAAAGCGAGGTGAAATTCACCTCGCTTTTTCTAATGTATAGGTCAAATATATGTGCTTTCCAGGATACTTTATTGGTGCATTACAATTAATTTTTGAAGAAGATACCTCTTTTTGAATGATTATTTAAAACGAAGCAGAAATAGGATATTTAAATCTATTAACAGTGGATTGACCAGGTTTGATGTGGGTGTGAGGGCCTTCTTGTTCGAGCTTTGTGTTTTCATACAGTGCCATCACTTTTTATACTCTGATGGTAAGAATCCCATTACACGCTTAAAGATTTTGGAAAAAAAAGACATATTGGTAAACCCGCTCATACTCGCGGCTTCAGCCACGGAGGCACCATTCAAAATGTAATCAAGTGCCTTTTTGCACCGATAACTGTTGATGTAAGCGATAATGGTCTGGTTGGTAACGTTCTTAAATTTGCGTGATAACGCGTGCGGATTGACAAACACATTTTTTGCTATATCTTCCAACGATAGCTTTTTATCGTAATTCGCTTTAATGTATTTTATTGTGCTTTTAACAACCTCAAAATCCGCATTTTTAATCGGCTGTACACACTCAACCTCAATGTGCTTCTCGCGCAGTTCAATCAAAATATCCAAAATGATCCGTATCAGTTTTGCCTCACGGCACACCATGTTTTTGTCTTTATATATACCACTTAACTCTTGGATGAGTTCATTAAGTCGCTCACTTCGTATTTTGTGCGCAAAACGTAATGATATCGGATCTAGGTGGACCGATTGGCAAAACTGTGTGTCAATAATCAAACAGGCGCACCGAAGTTTTTTCGGTGAGTCGGTATAGTGCAGTACGGTGGAGTTCACGACCACAATGTCGCCCTGTTCAAAAGGCAGAAATTTCTCATCCAGCATAACAGTTCCCTTACCGTAGGTACATAATTGCAATTCTAAGTTGTCGTGCCAATTTGGCTTGCGATTGTAATTCACTGGGGTAAGCACAAGATCAGGAATAAAAGTGAACGGCAGCCCCTCCGGATTGCGTATGTGTTCCTCGTATCGTATCTCCTGCATTTTCAACCCATCCTGTTGTTAAAATAGTGTTAATTTTTGCACGATTTCTGTCATTGCTTTTTTACAGAATTCTGCTTATACTTTGATTATACGTAAGTTTCTTTGTAAAGTCAACCGATTACAAAGGATATTTGTTTTGGTAAAATAGTATTAAAGAGAAAAGGGGATAACATTCACTATGGATGCATTTTTGCTTTTACCTATCATCTTTGGAAGCGCCGGCCAAAATATTGCAAAAAAAGCGTACAGCAAAAAATGTGATGGCGTTGGTGTGTATTTCTTTTCTGTGATGACAAGCATCGGTGCTCTGACGTTTTTTGCTTTTACATCGGCAGGGTTTTCGCCGGTGACGGCGCTGCTTCCTTACTCGGTTGCGTTTGCCTTATGCTATATAATTACTATAGTTTGCAGCACAAAGGCGATGTCCTGCGGACCCTTGTCTTTGTCCTCGCTGGTGATTTCGTACTCGTTGATGTTACCGACATTCTATGGATTAATATTTCTTAAAGATTCTGTCGAGATTGGACTTGTTCCCGGCATTCTTTTGCTTGTTGTATCGCTTATCTTTATCAATAAGAAAAACGATAGTAAAAACATAAGCGCCAAATGGTTGTTCTTAATTTTCCTTGCCTTTTTGGGTAATGGGACTTGCTCAATTATCCAAAAAATGCAACAGATCCGTTTTGAGGCTACGCTCAAGAACGAGTTTATGATCATAGCCTTGTTGATGGTTGCTGTCGCATCCTTCCTTTTGTCACTGAAAAGAGAAAAACAACATATCAAAATGTGTGTCCAAAAAGGATGGGGGCCGGCATTGCTATGCGGGCTTATGAATGGTTTTGTCAATTCGTTCGTGATGTTGTTATACTCACGATTGCCGCTCTCGTACATTTTTCCCATCATTTCGTCGGGTAGCATCATCGTGGCCTTCTTTGTTTCTCGCTTTATCTACAAAGAACATTTGACACGGATGCAACTTCTAGGATTTATTTTAGGTATTTGCTCTGTTATCTGCCTAAACCTATAACACAACACTTTATACAGAGTGGTTTTTGTTAATCCACATGCTGAACGTATGGTTTCGATGGTGATGTTCATTTGTACAGGCGCAATGGTGGTATTATCGAAACTGTATAGAGATCAAAAAGGATGGTGTTGAATTATGAAAAACGCTGAGTTTGTTTTTATTGATAGTCCATCACATGAGCCCTCTCGGCATCATCGGGCGTTCTCAGCACCGGAGGCTTCTGTTCTAAGCGGCAAGAGCGCGATCTTTGTGGGTGACAGCATTATAGCAGGTGGACGTGACAATATCGACGGCGCTAATCCTGCCGATGGTCTAGGCTGGGGATATCGTATCCGCGAACAATACGGAATGACAGTGGATATCGCTGCACAGTCGGGGCAAGCCATGTCTGTAGTGCGCGATACCTACACGAGCCCAATTTATAAACAGTTAGAGAAGAAGAAGGATAATTGTTACGATTATGTTATTTTGCAAGGTGGTTTCAACGACATTTACGGAAATGAGTATTCTGCCGAAAAGGAGACGGCTCCGCTCGGTGTAATAAGTAGCTCGTATGACATTTCCGACTTCGATCTCCGTACTTTTTCGAGTGCGTTGGAGCATCTGCTGTGTTATGCGACCACTTTATTTCCGCAAGCGAAGATAGGATTTGTTATTACCCACGAAACACCGTATTCCAAACGCGGTAACGGCACGAATGATCGTAATACGACTAAACGGTATTTTGATCAAGCTAAAAAGATTTGCGATAAATGGAATGTACCATATCTGGATTTCTATGACGGCAAGGCGGCGGATGGAACCAAGTATTTTGACATCTTTTATTCTGAGGGTAGATCACTCGTGCCGCAGTATCCCAATGGTATTTATGCTATGGATATACTTCAGCACCTAAAAGATGATATCCACCCTAATAAAGCGGGGTATGATGCCACCTATACATATATGGCACAATGGATGGAAACACTTCCGAACTATTCGAAACCGTTGGCTACTTCTTTTCTGCGCGGTAAAGCGGCACTATTCGCGGGCGACAGCATCACCTGTGGTTTTCTGGACTCCGCGCCCGATCCGCGTTCATGGGCCTATCGTCTGCAGAGGGACTACGGAATGATCGTCACCAACAACGGCAAGAATGGGCACTCACTGTCTGACGTGCGCGACTATTCCGCTGCGGGCGGTGAGGATAAACGCCTGCACAAAAATTGTTTCGATAACAGCACGTATGACTATGTTATTCTGCATGGTGGTGTTAACGATGTTATGGATTCTGTACCTATTGGTACTATCACAGATTCGAAGAATCCAACCGATTATAATCCTAATTCTTTTGCGGGCGGTCTTGAGCGCTATTTCTACGAGGCGACAACACGGTATCCTTCGGCGCGTATCGGCTTTATAATAAATTTTAAAACGCCAATCTCAACATGGGGCGGCAACACGAAGAATGCGGACGCCTATTGGTCGATAGCACGTGATATCTGTAATAAGTGGGGGATTCCGTTTCTCGACCTGTATGAAGACAGTTATAGCATAGATGTTCTGAAGGCAAATACCACCGCCTGCCTTACGGATACTTTGCATCTTAATGCGGCGGGCTACGATATCATTACTCCACATATTGCACAGTGGATGGCGACTCTTGACACATACTGTGCGAAGTGAACCCCATGCTTGATGACGCAGACGGTACGGTGTGTTACAGCGCTAAGAAGAATGGCTAGAATTTATAAGAAATACTTGTTACTTTGTTGATAACTATAGCGTTGCAAGAACTTGGTCATCCGTCTGTCTGATTGTGGAATAGTTGTAGTGCCTCGTACTGTGTTTTACGCTTACGGTTTATCCGGTAAAAGCTTTGAACATTACTGAATCCATGGCTTAGGATGGCGTTCGTTTTGTTTGCGTTGGATGTTGATATTTCCGTCAAAGCCCTTTCATAACGCAAGTTATTGATATACTCAAGGAAACTACAATGAAAATTCTCCTTGAAAATACGGGAAAAATATGTTGGCGAATATCCGAATTCTTGCGCTATGCTATCACGAGTTATTGGCTTATTGTAATTGTTGTCAATATAAAGCAGTATTTCTTCGAAACGTTTGTAGCCGCCTTTGTTTTCATCCTTACAATAGCCGTAATGACTTATGATTTTTCCTAAAATCAAGCCAATATATCCTTGTCGCTCAAGAGTATTGAGGCTGTTTTGATTTTCCATTATTCGAGTTAGCAGTTCAAAAATCTCTAAATTAATTTCCTTGTTGAGTAAAAAATTCTGAAGCGGCGCTTTGATCAAACTTGAAAACGCCTGATATTCAAAGGGGCGGATTGTGAAAAGAATATGTTCACCTTTGTTTTGCGAATAGCATTGATGTAATTCGTACGGGTTACAAAAATAAATGTCTCCTTTTGTTAATGTGTGCATTCTATTGTTGATCGTTATCTCGTGGCTTTCGCTTAATATATACGACATTTCCATCTCACCGTGAAAATGTGTTTGACAACCGGTATTATTTAGCGTTTTACAAAGAATTTGATGCTTCCGTTTATTGTACACCTCAAAATATCCAATCATTCTATATCACCTCGCCGAAAAATATGTATGTAGTGTATCACAAAATCATACAAAATGAAATAGAATAAACACATTTTTTGATGAAATTATTATTTTTACTCGTATAATTGAGAGTGTAAGACGGCAATAGTCTTATAAGCTTATCATAAAAAGCAAAGGAGAACTGTATTATGGCAAGAACAAAGTTAGAAGGCATTTATATCCCCGTAATCACCCCCTTCAACGAAGATGAGACCATCAATTTTGAGGCGATCAAGGAAATCGCTAAATTCCTCGGCGAAAACGGCGTAACCGGTATTATTCCCTCCGGTTCCACCGGCGAAATGGTTGGTATGCGTGTTGAAGAACAGATTGCTGTTAACAAGGCATACATCGAGGCCGGTCATGCAAACGGCCTGAAAGTTGTGGCATCTACCGGTGCTTATCGTACCTGCGATGTTGTTACGATGTCTCAGGCAGCCGAGGCAGCCGGTGCCGATGGCGTGATGGTTGTAACGCCTTGGTATATGGGCCCCAACAAAAAAGAACTGTATCAGCACTATAAGACCATCCACGACAGTATTAGTATCCCGGTTATGATGTATCACAATCCCTACTATTCGACTGTTTTGCTCGACGACAAATTTATCGCCAAGCTGTATAACGAGGGGTGCATTGATGCTATCAAGGAGCGTCAGGCGGATGTGTATCGTCAGCAGAACCTCCGTCGCTTGACCGATGACAATTTCGGCATTTTCTATGGCTACGATGTGTGCCCTGTTGAATGCCTCACTTGCTGGTCCGACGGTTGGGTTTGCGGTACGGGTAATCTGTTCCCTGCCGAAAACGCCAAGATTTATCAGCTGGCCAAGGAGAAGAAGACGGCGGAAGCTATGAAAGCTCATGAGGAACTGATTTGGCCGTACTTGCACCTCTTCTCCGAAACAGATTCTAACGGCGATGTGCTGTGGCTGCAGATCATTAAGGAAGGTCTGAAACTTCGTGGCGTGGATGCGGGATTTAGCCGCAAACCGGTCCTTTCCGATCTGCCTGAGGAAACGATCAAGAGATTGAAGGATACTTTGAAGCACTACGGTTACATTGATTAATGGTATTAATCCGCACTAAAGATAAGTAACGGATACTTATTAAGAAGCTGAGTGGTCAATTGTTTAAATGGCTGCTCAGCTTCTTTTTCTATATTGATTTACCGAATCGACAGCATTTAAAAATTGTTTATTTCAGACATATTCGTAGCTTTTTTAGGACACTTTTTGGCACAATTTGCGTTTTGCGTTGATGCAGAAGAGAGGGGTGTGCTACAATAATGTGGAAACCGTGATACCAGCTAAGGAGGAATTCCGTTGAAAAAACTGTCATGTATTGTTTCGTTGGGCGTGTTATTGTGCTCTGTGCTTTGTGGTGTGAGTGCATTCCCTGCTCAAGCAACTGTGGCTGAACTTACAAGTAACGGTGCTGCCGGCGGATATCGCGAATACTATAAGATTCATTCAACAGCAGAGCGACCGGAAGTTGCTGTCGAAGCTGATATGATGTCGGCTGTGGAAGAAGACGGCGAACCGGCAACGTTTGTACAGAATCAGGATGGTAAACTGACGAAGTCGGATCGTAGCCATG
>JAZQIV010000051.1:0-11460 GCA_045541305.1 Acutalibacteraceae bacterium
ACAAAACGGCGGCTGCTCACAGCATCTGCCGTTTTGTTGTTTGTGTTGTGCGCGGTACTTGGTGCGGTCTGCTTCGGCGCAAAGCCGGATCCCACCCTCCCCGCAAACGGCTCCACCACCACCACGACGACGGCCGCTCTCACAGAAAGCGGCAACACCACTGTTTCCCACAGCGGCGGTACCGTATCGACGGATAAAACGGGGACTTCGTCCACCGAAAGCATCGGCGCAAACACCACGGTCGGCACAAGCGGGACGTCCCACAGCATTATAGCGGGCCCGTCCTCTTCCGCTGCGGATTCCCAAAGCGGCAGCACCCGCTCTTCGCAAAGCACCTTTGCTTCGGCAAAACCGTCCGCAGAGGAATCCCGATCCACCACCGCTTCCACGGCGGCGAATACCGATGCCGTATACCGTTACCGCGCCGCTGTGCAAGGGGACGATCATAACGTGTCGTACGTACCGCCCGACAACGCGGTGGTTATCACAGGCGTTGCCAAAGCGTCGTCAAACGGCGTATACAACATTCCCGCCACTATCGACGGCAAAACGGTGGTGGGTATCTTAAACGAGGCATTTTGGGACGAGGCGATCCGCGATACCGTGAAGGTTGTGATCTTGCCCGACACGGTCCGTACCGTGGGAAAAGCATTTACGGCTTCGTATCATTTAACAGATATTTATCTGCGCGGTAACGTGTACATCGACCGTGATGCGTTCCCGCCCGTTGCGCAGCGAAACAGCACGTTGACCATTCACTCGTCTGCGGATTGCACCAACCGTGATTTTTGGAAGTATTCCGCCATTGCCGAAGATTACGGTGCCGTATGGGCGGAATGGGACGGTGTGATATGACGCGCGCCGAGTATTGGAAACACGTGCTGAATACCTACCGGTTGGTCTCGGTGCTCAGCGATAAAAACGACGGTACGGTATACCGTCTGCGCCATAAAGAAAACGCGCAGGATATTATCCTGCGCTCGTTCGCCAAACCCGTGCCCGCGTATGACGTGCTGTGCGGTGTCGCCTGCGAGGCGTTACCGTGTGTTTACGATGCCGTCACACTGGAAGACGGGCAGATGGTATGGGAAGAATGGATCGACGGGCTCACCGTCGCCGAAGTGATGGAAACCGGCAAGTACCGTTACCGCGGTGCACGACGGGTGTTGACCGCTGTGTGTCACGCGTTAACGGTGTTGCATGAGCGCGGTATCGTACACCGTGACGTCAAGCCGGAAAACGTGATGGTGAACAAGCACGGGCGGGTGGTGCTCATTGATTTCAATGCCTCACGGCAAGTATCCGCGGCATCCCGCGATACCGTAATCATGGGAACGGTCGGATATGCATCGCCCGAACAGCTCGGCCTTGCGCAAAGCGATGCCCGCACCGATGTTTACGCCGTCGGGATCCTGCTGAACGTGATGGTCACGGGAAAGCATCCCGGGGAACAGCTCGCCAAAGGGCGTGCGGGACGCATCGTTAAAAAATGCACGCAGCTCAGTCCCGATGACCGCTATCCCTCTGCTGCCGCCCTCCGCCGCGCACTGCACGGCATCTTTTCCGTTTATTAAACTCCCCTGCAAACGCAGAACCCCACCGTACGGTGGGGTTCTCTTTTTATCATCCGATGCCGAGTGCGCAGTTGACCTTTGACACCACTTCTCGCAACGGACGGTCCAACTCTTGTGTGAGCAGCGTTAACACGTCCCGCGCGGCGCGTTCATCCAAAAACGGCGCTGTGATACGGCAAAATTTGCGTTGTATCCAGGCCATATCCACACCGTCGGTCGCCTCGCCGTCGGCGGCGTATACCCGACTGACAAGCTGCGTGCCGTTTTTGAGCACCAGTTCGACCCACGCCAGGCGCTTTTCGGGAAACTCCCGTTCCATCTGCGTGTCTTTCACAAACTGCAACCGTTGCATCATGCGCAACACCCGCTCGTCCCCGAGCGCCTCGTTGCACACCTGACGGTATCCGACATCGCCGTGAACGATCGCCGCCGCCACGGGATACGCAATGTTATATTGCGCCTCATCGGTATCGCGCGGCACGATCTTGGATAACCGTGTTGCCGCATCAAACGTATGCACCGTGACCGACTCAATATCCGCATCGGTCACCCCGTTTTTTTGCATCAGCTCGATCACCGCGGCGATGGGCTGATGTCCCCAACGGCAGCAGGTATACGGCTTAAAATACAACTGCAGGATCTCGTATTGCGAACCGAGTGTGTCGATCAACGGCGCGTACTGCGGCAGCTCCAGCAAATGCGTTTTTGCCGTTTCACCCGCCATGGTATCCAGTGCCGCCAACGCGCCGACCATCCCGCCGAACGGTACGCCGTCCTTGTTCATCGACGGCACCTCGACCGCGCGCATCACCGGCACCATCGGCGCGTGAAACTCCGCCATGGAGATCGCCGTGTTCATCTGCTGCGGATCAAACCCGAAAATACGGCCGATCCCGGCCGCCGTTGCCACCGCCCCGTACGCACCGGTACTGTGCAAAAACCCATAATGATCCTGCATCGCCAAGCCCATCCGTACCGCCACGTCGTACGCGACCACCAACGTTGTTAAGTATTCGCGATAGGAAATATCCCGTTCCAGACCCGCCGCCAGTACACCGCCCACAAACGAGGTACCGGGGTGTCCTTTGATGCGGTTGTGTCCGTCGTCAATATCAAACGAGTTCGACGCATGCGCCAACGCTGTCACCGCGCCCAAAAATCCGTAACGGGCGGCATCCCCCGGGATAGACAGCGACCCCGCCTGCATGTGTTGCGCCAACCGCTTGCCGTTTTGGAATTGCTCGCCGTGCACACCGAGGATCAACGCCGTCATCAGATCGATCGAGCAGACCAACGCTCTTTTCTGCACCTCGTCGGGCAGGTCCTCCCACGTTGTGTGGAGCACGTAGTGCTCCAGCTGCTGTTTGTATTCCATACTCACAGTTCCTTTCGATAAAGAACGGCGCAGGATCCTGCGCCGTTCTTGTGTTATTTATCGATTGTACACGCCGTCGTTCAAGTACGCCAGCAATTCCTCTTTGGGCATGTTGTCAATGCCCAGGTATGCCAGCGTGTAGCGGCTTTCCTCAAAGAAGCTCTTTTTGTGCATCGCACCCGCCAGCACGATCATGGAATCGATGATGGGGGTCGGCACGCCGTACTGCACACCCAGATCGTGATAGATCTTGCACCCGATCGGCACGTCCTCCGTCATGTAGCGATGGTGGATGGTGTTCGGGCCGGTGTTGCCCTCGTTGGACGGCTGATCCAGCGGGAATACCACGTTGTCGTTGCCGTCCTCATCCAGGCCCATGTACTCCTGCGTGAGCACGCTGCGGCGCGAGAAGAACATTTCGTATTTGTATTCGGGGCAGCCCACGCCGATGGCCTTCGCCAGCGCGATCTCCTCGTTATAGAACTGGTACTGTACCTCGCAGATGGAGGGGCACAGACCGTGCGAATACATGGAATACGTGGTGCGGTCGTGACCGCAGAAAATGACACCCCAGTTTTCCATGGTGGACACGCCCAGCACGGTGGCCGGCACGTGAATCACGGGGTTAACGTTGGCAAAATCCACGTCCAGCACCGTATTCGCGCGGGACGGACCGTCACCGTTGGTCACGGCATCCATGCAGGGCAGATATTTCGAAGCCTCCAAAAACGCATCGGTATCCGTCATGGGCAGCGCCGCACCGCGCAGCGTGATGGCGCGGTATTTCGCACCCACGTGCGGGAACTGGAACTTGCCGATGGTTTCGATGCGCGTGCCGTACGGCGCACTCGACCAACCGCCGATAATAACCTTCTTATCGCAGCCCGCCTCGCGCATCAAACGGCGCAGCAACAGGCAACCGAAGTTATCCGAGAAAATGTGAATGACCTGCCCATCCTCCAGGTGCGGAATCAGCGCGCGGAACGTCGGCTCATGACCCCATGAACCCATCGCCACAATGATCTGACCGGCGCCTTTCACGGCCGCCGCGATATCCGTGGTCACCAGATCAAAAAATGCGCGGCCCGACCGCTCAAAGCAATATTTGTTGCGTTGTACGCCGTCCAGCAAAATGCCCGTCTTGTCCAAATCCTTAAGCGACGTTTTGGCAAACGGCTCGGCATCCCACAGCCGCACCTCGCTGCCCGCCAGCTTGCAGTCTGCCGCGCAGGTCTTGCCCACCGCGCCGCCGCCCAGCACCGCAATCGGCATATTTTTCAAATGTTCCATGTTCATTGTACAATCACTCCTTTACTTTTCGAGTATACTATGCTATCATCCATTTGTAAAACGAATTATCTTGATAGGTTTAATCGTAAAAACCGATGGATGGTGATTTTCATGGATACACGAACGCTACAAACGTTCATACGGGTGGCGCAGCTGCAAAGCTTCACCAAAGCTGCACGGGAGCTGGATTTTGCGCAATCCACCGTCACGATGCAGATCCGCCAGCTGGAAGCGGAGCTGGGGGTACCGTTGTTTGACCGCATCGGCAAACGCATTTCGCTCACGGCGGCAGGGCACAAATTTTTGTCGCACGCGTATGAGATCACGCACATTTTGCAAAAAGCGGGCGCGCTCGGCACACAAACGGACGGGGTGTTGCGCATCGGCGTGCTGGAATCGCTCCTTTTCAGCAAGCTCACCGCGTTGCTGCCGCAGTTTCGCGCCGCCTATCCGCAGGTGGACCTGCAAATCCAGATGGGGCGCACCGCGGAGCTGCTGGAGCAGATCAAGCAAAATGAACTCGATATGGTGTACCTTTCCGCCGATCTCAACACCGCTCCCGATCTTGTCTGCCTGTATCGGGCACAGGAAGAGCTTACCTTTTTGTGCGGCGCTTCACATCCGCTGGCCCGCCAAAAAACAGTGTCACTGTCCGACCTGTTCGATTACGATTTCATCGTCACCGAGCGTAGCGGTGTGTGCTTTGGACGGCTGCGCCGATTGGCAGCGGAGCAAAATAAGCTGCTGCGCGATCCGCTGGAGATCGACAGCACCGCCGTCATCGCCACTCTGCTGCAAAGCGGCAACGACCTTGCGTTTTTGCCCGCCTATGCCGTGGCACAGCCGTTATCCGACGGCAGTCTTATCCGCCTGCCGGTCGATACCCCGCCCGAAACGTATTACCGTCAAGTGCTGTGCCACAAGGACCGCTGGCTCTCCCCCATCATGCAAGCCTTTTTGGAGCTGATACAGTAAAAAAGAAGCACGATTGCTCGTGCTTCTTTTCTTTATTTCGATTTGTCTTTACCACGTATTTATTGTTAGGGGTGCCAATACGGCACCCCGTAACTTTAGGCGAGTGCCTGCCTGCACGGTAAAATCAGATGGTACGCACCCGCCCCCCTTGCCTAAAGGGGGGTGTCGAGCGAATGCTCGACGGGGGGACTGCCGAACCCCTCACCGGGTTCCATCCACCTCAACCGTAAACACGTCGCCGTAATACCGCTTTTGCACCGTGGAATAGTTGTGCACCGTCACACGTTTGCCGTCGGCGGGAAAAAACAACGTAGCCACCATGCCGGTGGGCATCACCTGGTCGTCAATGTCCTGCGGATCAATGAGCAGCTCCACCACGCGGTTGCCGTGATTGCCAACCCGCACGTTGTGCTCAATGCCGTTTTCGCCCACGTGCCCGCACAACACCATCACGGTGTTTTGGTGGCGCGCAATCAATTTATCCCAGATCTCGATCCCGCCGTTTTGTGCACCGTGATACGCCATGCCGCCGTCGTTCACGTAATCCTCACCGCGTTTGAGAAGCTCCCCGCCGCGGTTTAAATACCCGTGCGTCACCACGATCACGCGGCGGTCGGGATACTGCTCACACACGTTGCCCGCCCACGCGAGCACCGCGTCCTCGGGCCCAAAATCCAACCCCAAAATCAGGTAATCGGTCTGCCCAATGGTAATAAGCCGATATCCGTTGCAGACGTCGTCGTTCGCATACAACCCATCATACTGTTCGCGGATGAGCTCGCCCAAATGCTCGTTAAACAACGGGGCACGATCGTGATACGGGTTGCCGCGAATCACGGTAAACGGCAGCTGAGCCGCTTTCCACCGCGTGAGCGCCGCGCGCACGCGCGCCCATTCCTCGTCCTGACTGCGTTCGGTCACGTCGCCCAGCACGATTGCAAGCTCTGTGCGGTCCCGTTCGCGGTTGCGCAGTACGTAATCGTAAATTTCCGCATAATGCTCGGGGTGATACCCGTTGATGACCTGCGGATCGCCGATCACCGCCACCGAATACGCAAAATCCGGTCGGTTCGGCTCGTCAATCCAGTTTTGTCCCAATCCTGCCATACCCTCGCCCCCATTTATCCCCAGTATACCACATTTTTTAAACGGGTGCAATAAAATGTAGGGCGGCAACCTGCCGCCCAAAGCCCCCCTTGCCTAAAGGGGGGTGTCACGGCATGCGCCGTGACGGGGGGATACCTCGCCTCCCCTACAATCTCAAACCAACACCGTAGGGGACGGGTCCCGCTGTAGGGGCGGCAACCTGCCGCCCACACATCGCGGTGGACATTTCGATTTGCCCATACCACGGTTGCGTGGCAGGGGCGCACGGCACCCCGTTTCGCCCACAAAAAAAGCGCCGAGAAATCGGCGCTTTCTTTTTACTTTTTGTATTTCTTTGCCACCGGGCATGCCTGCAGGCAGCGCTCAATGATAATATCAATGAAGAACGGGCTGCGATACGCCAGCGTGTGGATCTTGTCTTTCTTTTGGATCACTTCTTCCACCACTTCGGGGGTCAAGAGATCCGGCACCTTCAGATCCGGCAGCTTCCACCCCAGCTGATCCGAGCCCGCACCCTCGCACATGGCAAGCGAACGCGCCCAGGTACAACGGGTCTCGTCACGGGTCATCACCTCGTACGATTCACCGTCTTTTACCTCAACGGTTTCCATGGTTTCAAGGAGTGCCTGCATCGGGCAAGCCGAAGCACATTCCTTACAACCCGCCGGGCAGAGATTGCGCTTATCAAGCGAGGTTGGTTCGAATTCCGCATCGGTGAGCACGAACACAAAGCGCATGCGCGGACCGCATTTATCGTTCATCACAAGACCGCTCTTACCCAAAGAACCCAGTCCTGCCGCCGCCGCAAACGGAGAGTTTGCACGCAGATCGGGCATGTGGCGGCCGAACTTGTTGATGGTCATTTCGGACGTGGGAGCCAGATCGCCCAGCGGGATCGCCTTGTACCCTTTGGCTTCCAGCGTATCGCACAGGTCACACGCCGCCCAGAAGCCCTCTTTCAAGATCTCGTAATGCGCGAACGCATAGGCGGCGCCGCACTCGGCTTCCTGGTTGCACGCAAGCTCGGTTAAACGTTCCGGAATTTCTTCCGCCAGCACCACCAAGGATTTCGCAAACGGATACGCCTTGCGGATAGCCTCCATGCCGGGGTACGTGATATCGCTCACACGCCCCACCGTGACCATATCCATGTTTTTCATGAACGGCAAATCCTTGGTCACCGTTTCGCCGATCTCATCGTCCCATTCGCGCAGGCGCTCGGTTTCAATGAGATCAAAATCAATATCCGTGATGATACCGCCCAGGTACGCGTGCTTGCCGTCCTTTTCCCAACCGGCATTTTTGGCGGCGGCACGGGAAATGCCGGTCATGAACCAATCCTGGATCGCTTCGTGACCCAGATCGTCCAAATACCGCGTGATGTCAATCACACCCGCCGACAGACGATCCACCGTGGCATCGCGCATGTGGCGCCAGTTGCGTTGCTCCAATTCGCTGATGTTCACGTTGGCTTCGCTCGTGTCACGGCGGTGCTGCTCGGCATCCTGCTTGCTTTCAAATTTATGCACAAACCGACCGAACACGATGACCGTCTTAAAATGATCGTAGAACTGATCCACGCGGAAGCCCTCGTGGAAATTCGCTTTTTGCGCCTCAAAGTCCGATAACCGTTGCACGGTAATCCTGTCCGCGCCCGCGCGCAGCGCCAGTTCTTTCACGCGCGCCCACATCTGTGCATTGGTAAGCGGCGAAAGCTCCTTTTTACGGCGCGGGTTTTTGGTGTATTGACGGTCCCACGTGCGCTTTTTTGGGGTCATGCAATGCTTAAACGACGCGCACATGTACCCGTAATTCTTCACGTGCGGCACGGTTTCGATCGCTTCGTAGATCTTCTCTTCGTCCATATCGTCAATGGGCGCTAAGTAGTTGGTATCCAGATGTGCCTGCTCGCCGTAAAAACAACGCCAACGGTTGATGTTGGGATATTTGAACGTTTTGCCCTCGATGGTGAATTCGATGTACTGCGGGTCGTTCAAACGATCCTCACCGTAGTTCTGACCGATGCAATGCCGTGCGCAAGCTTTACAGTTATCGCACAGCGGATCGCCGTTGTACAGCGGATCGGGTTCGAGTTCCGCAGAAGTAATAAACGAGATCACGCGTTCACGCACACCGTATTCGGGTGACATGACCATGCCGTGATAGCCGTATTCACCCAAGCCGCACGCGACGAACGCGCTCATGTGGCTCCACGAAGCGGCATGCTCATACGGAATATCCTTGTAGTACCGATGCCGCCAATACGTGGTGCAGGGCTGCGGGATGGTGGGATACCCCTGCTCCTCCAAGAATTTGCTCAAACGGAAGCAGATGGCATCCAGCTTCGGGATCATGCCGATCTGGAACGCCGCGGGGTAGTTGGGGTTGGGTTCGCCACACCAGTCCACCGATGCATCCGGGTGGTGAACACCCAAACACACCACCGATTTCGCTTCCGGCAGGTGAGCCTGCGGGGTCAGCATGTGCGGTGCGCCGTCATAACGCGATACGGGGGCAACGCCGATCATGTCGGCGCCCATTTCGATCGCCATTTGTTTAATGGTAGCTGTCAGTGTTTTCTTGTCCATCACGGATATCGTCACACTCCTTTACTTCCTCACTATACCGCAATCCGATTCCCCACACCAGTACAAAAATCGACATAAATATGGACAAAATCGCTATCTCAACCAAATCACCCAAACATGTGTCCGTTTGTGTGAAAACATTCCCCTCCACCGACGTTTTTATTTCATCAACGATTCGTTTTTCATAATGGCCGCCCATTTCTTCATGACAGCCTCTGCCGGTTTCCCTTGCACCGTAAATCCACGGTTGCCGGCAGGGTCAGCATGGTAGTGCGGACGGTACTGCGTTTCGTCCCATTTCCACCACAACAATCCCATCCATTCGGGGTTATCGTAGAACGTGCGAAAACTCGCTTCCATAAACCGTGCTTGTTGCTCACCGTCGTAACGACCGAGCGTTTCGATCTCAAACGGTTGCATCACGCATCCGTGCGATGACCGCACCCCGTATTCCGTGAACAGGATCGGCTTGTTGTCAAACCGCTCGCTGATGGAACGGATCCGCGCCTTGCGCGATTCCATATGTTTCATCATATCTTCCACCGTGTAATCGGGTGTTTCGTTGATATCGCATTCTCCGTTAAAATACTTCGGCTCAAACGGAACGGCATGTGGGTAGTAACTGTAGCACAGGAAATCCAGTCCGTCAAACCAATCCAACTCATAATGCTTACGCGATTCACAGGTAAACTCATACGAGAGGGGACCGCCATACCGCGAGCGCGTCTCCTCGATCACCTTGCGCCACCAATCGCTCTTGCCCTCCGTACCGAAATACTCCGCACCAATCATCATGGCATCCATGCCGGTGCGTTCAGCGATGTCCGCAAAATATTTGCTCGATTCCAAGAACGAGTTAAACCAAATGCTCCAATAATCGTTGTTCACGCCCTCAATTTGGCGCATCACGTTCGGAAATTTCACAAACCCCATCCACGCGCCGTCGAGCGACGTCAAGCACGGCTTGAACAGCACCTTAATGCCGTTTTCGTGCAGCCGTTTGGTAATTTCCATGAGTTCCAATTCGCCTGTGGAAAACTCAAAATCCAAAAACACCTTTTGCGAGTAATAATGCTCTTGACAGAAATTGGCGTTCACCGTCACCCAGTTAATGCCCATTTCGCGCATGAGTTCCGGCTGACGCAACACCTCGGGCTGCAAATAATACCCGCGACGCGCCATAAAGCCAAAGTTTGAACCGCAAATGCGCTGTGTGAACAGCGGATGATCCTTGTACGCTTCCGGAATGTTCAGTTTAAATTCCGCCATGCTGACTCCCCCTTTTCACCATCACTCTACCACATCGATCAGTCCTCGTAAACCGATAAAGCGGTAAAAAAGGTGGACAAAACAACACTTGACTTTCCGCGCGCTCATTTTTATAATAAAGCAGATGGGAGGTGCGTTTATGTTCTGTTTAGACGACAATACCAGCGTGGAGTTGCTCGGTGTATTCAAGTTAAAACGGGGTAGTTATCGGCACAGCAGCACACCGAAACGGTATTATGACGGCATGAGCATACGCCTGTGCGGTTCTGCCACGTTTCGGCAGGGCAACCGCACGTTGCAGGTACAACCGGGAGATTTGTTATATTGTCCACAGCACGCACAATACATCCAACAAACCGACGGTGAAACCCTTATCGTGTTACATTTCATCCGTTATTCGGCCCACACGTATACCGATATGCAAAAAATTACACTTGAAAACCGTGCTGAAATTGAGCGGTTGATGGTCACGATGTACGATCTGTGGAGTCAGAAAAAGCCCGGGTACAAGTGTGCGTGCATGGCAAGTCTATATCACTTGCTGTATTTGGTACAGCAGGAACGGCACGAAAGCACGTTGCAATCCGCCAGCCCTCCTGAACGGTTATCGGCCGCAATCGATTATCTGCACAAGCATTATAAACAGGATAAAGTGTCGGTAGCAGAGCTTGCCAAACTGTCTGCCGTGTCGGAAACGTATTTTCGGCAACTGTTTAAGAAGATTTATGGGGTATCCCCCTGCCGTTACGTCACCAAACTGCGGTTGGAGCTCGCGTTCCAGTTGTTGCAAAGTCGGTTGTATACCGTGGCGGAGGTAAGTGAAAAAGCAGGATTCCGCGATGTGAAATATTTTGAACGTGTTTTCAAAAAGCAGTACGGATTCACCCCGGCTTATTGCAAAAGGCAAATTCCCGAATCCGCCACTTTGCGGTAAACATTTCGATTTTTTCTTCAACACCATCATAAACGGGGGTGCAATACGCGCCCCGCAACCTCCACCCTCTGACTCGCACCAAGGCCCCCTTGCCTAAAGGGGGCTGTCATTTGCACCGCAAATGACCGGGGGATATATTCATCACCCCTACAAATCCCAAATCAACACCGTAGGGGCGGCAACCTGCCGCCCGCACCTCGCGGTGGGCATTTCGATTCTTCTCTGCGACGAAATAAGCAAAAAGGGGGCGCAATACGCGCCCCGCAACCTCCACCCTCTGACTCGCACCAAGGCCCCCTTGCCTAAAGGGGGCTGTCATTTGCACCGCAAATGACCGGGGGATATATT
>JAZQIV010000052.1:0-9361 GCA_045541305.1 Acutalibacteraceae bacterium
CAATAGGCGGATAAATGATCGGTCAACAGATGGTACAAACTGCCATCTACACCCCAACCGTGCAACAGCAAAACGGTTTGCTCGCCGCTGCCGGCATCGATATATTGCACACGCTTTCCGTTCACGGTGATTTCCATTTTCCGCCCTCCCTTAATATTGGATTATATACATTACCATATCGTACCACACTCTGTTCAAAAAATCAATGCCGCAACAAAAGTATATGCGCGAAAAACTTTTTTATAAAAAAGACTTGACCTCTTGCAAAAAGTGTGATAGACTAATCGTACCTCAAATGGGGTTTATTTTTTTGCGCACTTTTTTAAAGAGCGCATCGGCCCCTGAGGGAGGCTCAAAAACCCATATTAAAAGGGAATTACTGGAGGTGCCGTTATGAGAGTCAAAGTGACAATGGCTTGCAGTGAGTGTAAGCAGCGCAACTACAACACCATGAAGAACAAGAAGAACGATCCGGACAGACTTGAAATGAACAAGTACTGCCGCTTCTGCCGCAAGCACACTGTGCACAAGGAAACCAAGTAAAAAGGAAGGGGAGAACAAGCATGGTATTTTGGGGATTCATTTTGGCGGTTGCAGGTTTGCTCACCGTCCTCGTATCCTTCCTCAGCAGCTTGAACATCTTTTCCGATATCAGCACACTTGGCTTCAATGCGTGGATCGCAAACTTCTTCGCACCGGCGTATCTAACCGGTAAGAAGATCGCGTTCTTCATCGCTCTCGTCCTGCTCGTGGTTGGCGTCATCTGTTTCTTTGTCGGTCGCGCTCGCGCGAAGAAAGCCGGCGAACAAGATGCCAAAACCGAAAAAAGCGTGAAATTCCTTCGCGACTTGAAGGGCGAGTTCAAAAAGATCACCTGGCCGACCTTCCCGGCTGTCGTGCGGAACACCGGCGTTACGCTGGCGTTGTGTGCGATCCTGGGGCTCATCATTTGCCTGATCGATTTAGGCCTTGGCGCATTGATCGATCTGTTGCTTTCGTTGGGTTGATAAGGAGGGGCAGCCATGGCTGATGAAGCAAGATGGTATGTCGTTCATACCTATTCCGGTTACGAGAATAAGGTAGCGACCAATCTGGAAAAGATCGTTGAGAATCGAAAACTTCAGGATTGGATTCACGAGATCTCCATTCCGACCGAAACCGTCACCGAAATCAAGGACGGCGTGAAGAAGGAAGTGGAGCGCAAAATTTTCCCGGGTTACGTACTCGTCAAAATGGTGATGAGTGACGAATCGTGGTATGTGGTGCGCAACACGCGCGGCTGCACCGGCTTCGTCGGCCCGAACGGCAAGCCGACTCCGCTCACCGAAGAAGAGGTTGCGGCGTTGGGTGTCGAAAAGCATCCGATCGAGATCACCTACAAGGTCGGCGATATGGTCAACATTATCGACGGCCCGCTGGAGAACTTCTCCGGCCGTGTGGATGAAATTGATCTGGAGAAAAACAAAGTCCGCGTCACGGTTTCGATGTTCGGCAGAGAAACGCCGGTTGAATTGGAACTGGATCAGGCGGAAAGCATGGAATAATTCGTATTCCATTCACAAGTGAGGTAACGGGCGAAACGCCCTTTCCTGTGCGTCGGACACTTTTCCGACTGTGGGAGGTATGACTCATCATACGATGGAAAGTCGTGCCGCCATACCACAATTTTTGGAGGTGCAAGAAAAATGGCTCAAAAGATCAGCGGGTACATTAAACTGCAAATTCCGGCGGGTAAAGCAACGCCGGCACCCCCTGTTGGCCCTGCGCTTGGTCAACATGGTGTGAACATCATGGCTTTCACGAAGGAATTCAACGAGCGTACGAAGAATGATGCAGGCCTTATCATTCCTGTCATCATCACCGTTTACGCCGACCGTTCCTTTACGTTCGTTACGAAGACCCCTCCGGCAGCTGTTCTGATCAAGAAGGCTTGCGGCATTGAAACCGCATCCGGTGTTCCGAACAAAACAAAGGTTGCCAAGATTACCAAGGAGCAGATCAAAAAGATTGCCGAGACCAAAATGCCTGACCTGAACGCCGCATCCATCGAAGCTGCCATGAGCATGGTGGCCGGTACGGCTCGCAGCATGGGCGTCGAGGTTGTCGACTGATATTGATGTTCCGGGTGGGAGGAACCACTAAAAATTCCGATTTTACCACTCATGCCAACCGCGATCAAAACCGATCGTGTGGATGGTAACTAACAGGGAGGAAGAAACCAATGAAACATGGTAAGAAATATGTCGACAGCGCAAAACTGATCGACCGTGCCGCACAATATGATGTGGCAGAAGCTTTGGACATTGCCGTCAAAACCGGCAAAGCCAAGTTCGACGAAACCGTCGAAGTTCACGTAAAACTCGGTGTTGACAGCCGTCACGCCGACCAACAGGTCCGCGGTGCGGTTGTGCTGCCCCACGGTACCGGTAAAAACCTGCGCGTTCTCGTGTTCGCGAAGGAAGACAAACATCAAGCCGCTCTGGATGCCGGCGCCGATTTCGTCGGCGGCGACGATCTGGTTGCCAAAATCAACGGCGGTTGGATGGATTTTGACGTTGTGATCGCAAGCCCCGACATGATGGGCTTGGTCGGTCGTTTGGGTAAGGTCCTCGGCCCCCGCGGCTTGATGCCCAACCCGAAAGCCGGCACGGTCACCCCCGACGTTGCGAAAGCTGTTACCGATGCGAAAGCCGGTAAGATCGAGTACCGTCTGGACAAAACCAACATCATTCACTGCCCGATCGGCAAAGTTTCCTTTGGCGCTGAAAAGCTGCAGGAAAACTTTGATGCTCTGCTGGGCGCGATCGTCCGTGCGAAACCCGCTGCCGCGAAAGGTCAGTACATTCGCTCCTGCACGGTTGCCACCACCATGGGCCCCGGCGTGAAAATCAACCCCGCTAAAGTCGGCTGATAAAAAAGGCTTGCATTTTAGCAAAACATCTGTTATACTAACTATTGCTGTTTTCCACAGACAGCGGGTGTGCCTGCTTGCAGGTGCTGAAACTTGCCCGCCGAGGTAGACGGTAATGCACGATCGCTTTTGTCGGTCGAATTGTGTTATCACCACCCTTTCTGTGCAAACGGAAAGGGTGTTTTTCTTGGAAAAACGGCATGTTATTCATATTCGACAGGAGGTGAAATGAAAATATGCCGAGTGAAAAAGTATTGTTGGAAAAGCAAGAGGTAGTTGCCAAGCTGACCGAAAAGCTCCAAAACGCGAAAGCCGGTGTCGTTGTTGACTATTCCGGTATCACGGTTGCTGAGGATACCGTTCTCCGCCGCAAGTTGCGTGAAGCGGGTGTTGAGTACGCTGTTGTGAAAAACACGTTGCTTGGTCGCGCTGCCGAGAACGCCGGTTACGGTGATCTGAAGAGCGTGCTGGAAGGCACCACCGCTATTGCGACTTCCGAAACGGACGAATTGGCCGCTGCCAAGCTGCTGTGCGAGTACGCCGAGAAGAACGAAAACTTCAAAGTAAAAGCCGGTTTCTTTGAGGGCAAGGTCATCGATCCCGCCACCGTCGACAGCCTGGCCAAGGTTCCCCCGAAAGAGGTTCTGTTGTCCATGTTTATCGGTGGTCTTAACAACATGGTGGCCGGTTTGGCCCGCGCGCTTAACGCCGTTGCCGAAAAGCAGGGTGAAGGCGCTCCCGCTGAGGCGTAATCTCGTCTCGCATTACTAAAAAAATATTACGTATTAAACGGAGGTATTATCATGTCTGAAAAAATCACTGCCATGATCGAAGAGATCAAGGCAATGACCGTGCTCGAACTCAACGAGCTGGTCAAAGCTATCGAAGAAGAATTTGGTGTTTCCGCTGCGGCTCCTGTGGCTGTTATGGCGGGCGGTGCTGCTCCTGCGGCTGCTGCTGAAGAGAAATCCGAGTTTGATGTTATTCTGGCTGAGGTTGGCCCGAACAAGATCAATGTCATCAAAGTTGTCCGTGAGATCACCGGTCTCGGCCTGAAAGAGGCGAAAGACCTGGTGGACGGCGCTCCGAAAGCTGTTAAAGAAGCTGCCGGTAAAGACGAAGCCGAAGAAATCCAGAAGAAACTGGAAGAAGCCGGCGCCAAAGTCGAACTCAAATAAGTTTGATTGTGTGCAAAAAGGGCACCATCCGTTTGGATGGTGCCCTTTCTTAATACCGTTCGCGTATCAAACCGCTTCGATAGGCTTCTAACAGCGCTTCCAAATCAGCGATCCGTTCTTTCATTTGTTTTCCGTTATCGGTGTCTGCCACAATCATGCGGTCCCGTGCTTTTTCTACCAGTACTTGTTCTGAGTATATGTCGGTTTCATTGGTAATAGCAGATTCTTGTGACTCAAATGCTTCGTGGGATACCAGCCGCATACCATACGAATTATAAACCAATGTATACCCTGCAATACCTGTTTGCTTATGATACGGCTTGGAAAACCCGCCGTCAATAATCAGGACACGCCCGTTGCAATGTATAGGAGAATCTCCGTGCTTCAGATCAACCGGAATGTGTCCGTTGATAATATGCGATGTAGTTTTGTCCATATGGAATTCCTCAAAAATACGGTCAACGATCTCATCCTGATCAATGAATTGGTAATAGCAATTTTTGAGTTCGGATTGAAGTTCCTTATCGTGTACGAAGTACCGTTCAAATGTTGCCATTTTTTCTTTGCCGAACAACGGAGAACATTCACTGGACCAAAGATACCACAAAATGTCTTGTCCGTACTCTTTTTCTGGGCCGCATCGCAAATAGAATCCTTTCCTGGCGTAATTTTCCAGTATATCGTACAAGGATTTTCCGCTATACTCTTTTCCTGCAATATTGGCTTTTCGGAAAGAACCGTCGCGGTTGAAAGGAATACAACCGTGATAGAGTAGGTTGGAATTGTAACACAGGTACAAACTGCCGTGCGAAAAAATAAAACGTACGTGTGTTTGTAATTTTTGACAATTTAAAAAGGCGGTACGGATGCGTTCCATGACAAGAGCTTCATCGTCGGATAATGCATACGGGTCTAAGGGGTCGATGGTGGGAAAGTGGCAATCTTCCAAGGGATATACGGTACCGTCGATCGTTACCGTGCACTCTTGGAAGTTGATTTTATCCAGTAGCAAACGGTTTTCCATTTTAAATTCCGGATGTTTCTTTATCAACTGTCCTTCCAACTTGAACTGGATAACCGAAATGGCTTTGTGCATTTTTTTATCCAATTCGAGATCCAACAGATCGTAACTGTGGTTACTGTATTGAACATCAAAACAGGTGCAGGGATCGTCCCGATAGGTGTCTAATGCAAATTTGGCAAGCGGGATCAGATTGATACCATATCCTTCTTCGAGCGTGCTCAAGTTACCGTAACGTGCCGATAAGCGGATTACATTGGCAATACAAGCCAGATGTCCGCTGGCGGCACCCATCCACGCAACGTCGTGATTTCCCCACTGAAAATCGATGGATTTATATTGGATGAGTCTGTCCATGACAATGTGTGCACCGGGACCGCGATCGAAAATATCTCCGATAACGTGCAACCGATCGATTGCTAACCGTTGAATGAGGTTACAAAAGGCGGTGATACATTCTTTGGCGCGATCGGTTCGGATGATGGTCTGGATGATTTCATTGTAATAGGCTTCCTTGTCGTACATGTCATCTCGTTCGTGCAACAGCTCTTCAATTACATAAGAAAACTCACGGGGTAACGATTTACGCACTTTGGAACGAGTATATTTTGATGAGGCACGGCGTGCCACCTGGATCAATCGCCGAAGTGTTATTTGGTACCAGCAATTGAGATCCGACCCTGTCATTTTGATCTGATCCAGTTTTTGCTCGGGATAATAGATGAGCGTGGCTAACTGTCGCCGTTCACGTTCGGTCATGGCATCCGGAGCAAAGACCTCGTCAATTTTTTGACGAATCGAACCGGACCCGTTTTTGAGAACGTGCAATACTTGTTCATATTCCCCGTGCAGATCGGATATAAAATGCTCCGTACCTTTTGGTAGGTTGAGGATGGCGGATAAGTTGATAATTTCTTCAGATGCTTGTGCAATGGTGGGATAATTGATGGAAAGCTGTTTTAAATATTTCAACTGATTCATATACTATCCCTCGTTTCAGACTTTTTTCAATGTCATTATATAAGGTGATCACACATTTTACAAGAGATTTCGCGGTCGATAGTATTGATAAAACAGTCAAGTTGTGTTAAAATAGCAAGCAATCGAGGTGTTGTTATGAAACGGAAAATCAGTGCAGATGCACTACGTGCCATTTATCTCGGTGCCATGTGCTCTTTTGCATATCTTGCTGTATATGTGGTGAGAAATATTCTCAGCGCGGTCTCACCGCAAATGCTGCAGCTGAATGTGCTCACGAACGAAACTCTCGGTACGTTGTCTTCCATCTTTTTTACTGCGTATGCGATCGGTCAGTTGATCAACGGCTTGATCGGCGATAAATTTAAAGCGCGGTACATGATGTGCGGCGGCTTGGCGCTGGCCGGTATTGCTGGTCTTGTATTTGCCTTTTTTGCGCAGACACCGCAGATCGCGTACGTCGCTTACGGTGCCACCGGCTTTTTCCTTTCCATGATTTACGGCCCCATGACCAAAATGGTGGCGGAAAACGTTTCACCGTTGTACGTGGCGCGTTGTGGCGTCGGCTACACGTTCTCCTCGTTGTTCGGCTCACCGCTTGCGGGCTTATTGGCAATGGCAATGCCGTGGCGTGTTGCTTTGTACGTTACCTCGTTTATTTTGGTCGGCGTCGGCGTCCTGTGCTTCACCTTGTTCATGTTTTTTGAACACAGAGGCATCATCGTGTACAATCACTATACACGCCAAAAGGAAGCGGGAGGCAGTATTCAGGTACTGCTCAAGCATCAGATCGTTAAATACACGGTCGTATCGATCTTAACCGGCATTGTGCGCACGGCGGTGGTGTTTTGGTTGCCGACCTACATTGCGCAATATCTTGGCTTTTCTGCGGAAACCTCCGCTTTACTCTTTACGGTGACTACGCTTGTTATTTCCTGCTCCGCATTCTTAGCTATTACCGTTTACGAACGGCTCGGCCGCAAACGTGATCTCACGGTCTTTTTGGCCTTTACCGCTTCTGCTGTTTGCTTTTTACTGTTGTATTTTGTCAAAGAACCGATTTTCAACATCGTTGTGATCACGTTGGCTGTGTTGTTTGCCAACTGCGCCGCTTCCATTTTGTGGAGCGTATACTGTCCCGGCCTACGGGATACCGGCATGGTGTCCGGTGCCACCGGCTTTTTGGATTTTGTCAGTTATATGTCGGCGTCGGTCGCCTCAACGGTATTTGCCAATGCTGTTTCCGCCATTGGCTGGAACGGACTGATTTTGGTGTGGTTCGGCTTGATGACGATTGGTGTGGTGATCGCATTACCATTTAAAGGAGGAACAACACATGTTGAGTGAGTACTGGAAACATTTTAAAAGCGGTACCGATATCCGTGCCGTTGCCATGGATGGCGTAGAGGGAGAACCCTGCGAACTGACGGATGACGTGGTGGAACGCATCATAGGCGGCTTTGCGTGCTGGTTATCGGAAAAAGCGGGCAAGCCCTGCACAGCACTCACCGTTTCGGTGGGGCGGGACAGCCGTCTGTCCGGCCCGCGTATTCGAGATGCCGTCACGCGCACGTTGGCGGCTGCCGGTGTGCGTGTGTTGGACTGTGGTTTATCTTCCACACCTGCCATGTTTATGACCACGATCGATCTTCACTGTGACGGTGCGGTACAGATTACCGCCAGCCACCATCCGTGGCACCGTAACGGTCTCAAATTCTTTTTGCCCACGGGCGGCATCGAGGGCAGCGACGTTACTGCCATCCTCACCAAAACCGAAGCGGGGGAGAAGCCTGCTACGGCGAGCGGCACGGTCGAGCCGGTCCCTTATATGACACAATACGCCAAACGCCTGCGCGATATGATCGTGAGTGAATCCGATAACGGCGAAAAGCCGCTTGCCGGTCTGCACATTGTGGTGGATGCCGGTAACGGCGCCGGCGGATTTTATGCCACTGAAGTGCTTAAACCGCTTGGTGCGGACGTATCCGGCAGCCAGTTCTTAGAACCCGATGGCTCGTTCCCGAACCATATTCCCAACCCCGAAAATCCCGATGCCATGGCATCGGTTTGCGGTGCTGTGAAAGCCGCCAAAGCGGATCTCGGCGTTATTTTTGATACCGACGTGGACCGTGCTGGCTGCGTCGGTGCTGACGGCAGAGAGATCAACCGCAATCGCTTGGTAGCACTGGCTTCCGCCATTGCGCTGGAGGGTAACGACGGCGGCACTATCGTCACCGATTCCATCACCTCTACCGGCCTGAAAACCTTTATCGAGCAAGCCCTCGGCGGCGTGCATTGCCGCTTCAAACGTGGCTATAAAAACGTCATCAACGAGGCTCTGCGCTTGAACGCGGCGGGCATCAACGCCCCGCTTGCTATCGAAACGTCGGGCCACGCCGCGCTGCGCGACAACTATTTTCTGGACGACGGCGCGTATCTCAGCACCAAAATCATCATCAAGGCAGTACAGCTGGCCAAGCAAGGCAAAACGCTGGACGATCTGATCGCCGCATTGCCCGAACCGGTTGAGGGTTGCGAAGTGCGTTATACCATCACCGAACCCGATTTCAAAGCTTACGGTGAACGCGTGCTCAGCGATTTGGAAACCTATGCCGCCGAGCAAGGATGGCAGGTAGCAGACGACAGCCGCGAGGGTGTGCGTGTGTCGTTCCCGAAAGACAAGGGTGATGGCTGGTTCTTGTTGCGCCTCAGCGTGCACGATCCCGTCATGCCGCTCAATGTGGAAAGCGATACCGAAGGTGGATGCGATATTATCTTGGCGCAGCTGGCTCCCTTTATTGAAAAACAAACCGAACTGCGGAGGAAATAATCATGGAATGGACGGAAATTCAAATCCGTGTTCCCACCGAACATACTGATGAAGCGGCGGCTATCGCCAACATGGTGGTGCCGTACGGTATTTATATCGAGGATTACAGCGATTTGGAGCAAGGCGCCCGCGAGATCGCGCATATCGATTTGATCGATGAAGAGCTGCTCAAGCGCGACCGCACCGTTACCTGCATTCATCTGTATCTCGACCCGCAGGAGAACCCCACCGAAGCCATCGCCTTTCTGCGTGAACGCTACACGGCGGTGGGCATTTCCTCGGAGGTGGTCGCCGATACGGTGAGCGAGCAGGATTGGGCCAATCAATGGAAACAATATTTTAAACCGCTCGCGGTGGGGGATCGACTGCTCATTTGCCCCACGTGGGAAAGGGCAGAAAACCCTGATAATCGGCTGGTACTCTCCATCGATCCCGGCATGGCG
>JAZQIV010000053.1:0-8081 GCA_045541305.1 Acutalibacteraceae bacterium
CGTACAACGGGATAGCCTGTTCCGGACGGGCAGCGCCGATAAAGCTGGGTCTGCGTCCATGGCTGCAGTCACCGTAGAGGGTAAACTGACTGACCACAAGAACGCTTCCTGCCACATCTGCAAGAGACTTGTTCATTTTGTCGTTTTCATCGGTAAACACACGCAAATTGGCAATTTTTTGCGCCATGATTTTGGCGTGCTCGGGGGTATCCCCCTGCTCCACGCCCAACAAAATCAAGGCACCTTTGCCGATGGCACCGATGGTTTTACCCTCCACATCCACCGATGCGTTGTACACACGTTGAAAAATTGCTTTCATTTTGTTTACGCTCCTCCGCGTTCTACTTCTTCCACACCGTTGACACGGCGCAACCGCGCCATAACCTCCTGCAGGTGCTGCAGGCTGTTGACGCCGACCGTCACAGTCATTTCGCCGTGGCCGCCCTCGATCTGCCGTGCCTGCATGCTGTAAATCATCACGTGCATGGAGGCTAGTTGTGCGGTGATATCCGCCAGCAGCTCGATGCGGTCACGTACAAACACACGCAGCTCCGCTTTAAATTCCTCGCGGATGCTGTCCTCCCACGATACGTTGACCCAGCGTTCGGGTTCGTTGCTGTGCGACGGATCGGCGGGCACGTTGGTGCAATCGCGTTTGTGGATCGACACACCGTAGCCGCGGGTGATAAAACCGATGATCTCATCACCCGGCACCGGATTGCAGCACCGTGCGAATTTGACCAGGCAGTTATCCATGTTATCGATCACCACGCCGCCGTTGTGATGACGGTGCGGTTTTGCCGCAGCAGCAATGCTTTCGGGTGTGATGGGTTCATTGCGGGTATATTTGGCTGCTTCGTCTTTGATGCGCGGGATAAGCCGCGACAGCAAAATGCCGCCGTAACCGATCGCCGCATAAAAATCGTCAATGCTGGCGCAATGCTGGCGTTTGGCCTGCGCGGATAACAGCTCCTGCAAATCCTCATCCGACAAGCGGATGAAGTTGCGCGCCATTTCGCGTTCCAGCTCCTCGCGCCCTTTTTCGATGTTCTCTTCCCGCCGTTCGCGCTTGTACCACGAACGGATCTTGTTGCGCGCTTCGCTGGTTTTCACCAGCTGCAGCCAATCGCGGCTGGGACCGTGATTCGGTGCGGAGGTGGTCAAGATCTCCACAACCTCGCCCGTGTTCACCTCGTAATCGATGGAAACGATACGGCCATCCACCTTGGCACCCACCATGCGGTTGCCGACCTCCGAGTGAATGGCGTACGCAAAGTCGATCACGGTGGAGCCGCGCGGCAGCGATACCACGCGCCCGCGCGGTGAGAAGACAAACACATCGTCGGAGGATAAATCGGTTCGGATGGACCGCACAATATCCTCGGCGTCGTCCACGTCTTGTTGACTTTCGATGAACTGCCGCACCCACGCCACTTTATCCTCCAGGCGATCCTTTTTCTGGATGCCGAGCTTGTATTTCCAGTGCGCCGCGATACCGTATTCCGCCGTGCGGTGCATCTCCCACGTGCGGATCTGCACCTCAAAGGCAATCTTTTCGTGACTGATGACCGTGGTGTGCAGCGATTGATACATGTTCGCTTTGGGGGTGGAAATGTAATCCTTGAAGCGGTTGGGGATGGGATGGAACTGATCGTGCACGATACCCAGCACGTTGTAGCAATCGTTCACGGTATCCACAATGATACGCACGGCGTACACATCGTAAATCTCATCAAACGCGCGGCCTTGCATATACATTTTGCGATAAATGCCCGCAATGCTCTTAATACGGCCGCACACGTACGGCTTCATGCCGTATTCACCAAGTCGCTCGCGCAGCTGCTCCTGGATGGCTTCCAAAAATTCCGCACGCTGATCGCTGCGCATGCTGAGGTTTTCTTCAATCTCCTCACACGCCATCGGATCCAGCAGGTGCAGCGAAATATCTTCCAATTCCTCTTTGATTGCGCGGATACCGAGGCGGTGTGCGATCGGCGCGTAAATATCCATTGTTTCCTTGGCCTTATCGCGCCGCTTTTGCGGATCCCAGCCCGAATTGGTGCGCATATTGTGTAGGCGGTCCGCCAATTTGATGATGATTACGCGGATATCCTTGGACATCGCCATGAGCATCTTGCGCACGTTTTCCGCCTGCTCTTCCTCGCGGGTGGAAAACGGCATTTGCGTGATCTTGGTCACGCCGTCCACCAGCAACGCCACGTCTTCACCGAAATCGCGCTTGATATCGTCCAGCTCGATCGGCGTATCCTCCACCACGTCGTGCAAAATAGCCGCGACAATGGTTTCGTTATCCATGCCGAGCTCCAGCAAAATGCACGCCACCTGCAGCGGATGGCAAACGTAATCGCCGCCCGCATAACGCTGCTGACCGGCGTGTGCATCGCAGGCCAACCGAATCGCGCGGTCGATGGTTTTTACATCGTATTTCCTTTCACTATCGGCAATCGCACGGTGCAAGGCGGCGATCGCTTCATCCTGATACATAACCATGCTTTGATCCACGATCACCCCTCCTTACCCTGCAAATACTGTGCCGTGGCAGTTGTAAACAAATCGTGCTTGCCCGCAACCGGCAAAACGCAAGCGCTCACCACGTCACCGTGGTTACGCCACTCGATCAAGCCCGCTTCGCGCAATAACGTCAGCGAAACCAAAATATCCGTTTCGCTGTACGCATCGGATGCGGTCGCACGCAGCAGCGCATCCGTGCTGCCGTGATACTCGCCGCGCTTAAGATAGCGGTACACCGCTGCCGCGCAGTCGCGATTCGGTTGAATGGCGGTATCCGCATCGCGGCGCAGCACGGCATCGTGCTGCTGCAGCGCCGCAATCACCGCTTCCTGATCGGTATCGGCGTGGCGCAGATCCCGCACAAAGATGGATACGCTGATCGTGCCGCGATATTCGTTTCGATCCAGCGTGACCGATGCGTTGACGGTATCCCCGATCACAAAGGGGAATTGCTCCAATATGGTACCGAATTTCATCGCGGTCAGGCGCACGCCGTCACGCGTTAAGGTTAAACGCAGATGCTTGCCGCCGCCCACCGCTTCGATCCGTTCGACGGTCATGCGATATAAGCCGAAAACCGGCGACGGGTTTCCCGCGCCGAACGGCTCCAGTGCCGACAAACAATCCAAAAGGGCGGGTTTGATCTGTTCCGGGCGCAGGCGGCAATCCATGCGCACTTCCGGTACCGGCATGACCGGCACGTTTTGTGCAGCATACTGATTGATGCGTTTGCGAAACTCTTCCAAACGCGCCGCTTCCACGGTAAGGCCCGCCGCCAAATCATGGCCGCCAAAGCCGAGCAGGCAATCTTCACACGCCTTCAGCGCATCAAACAGCGAAAAGCCTTGCAGACTTCTGCCCGAGCCGTGCGCGATCCCCTCTTCCACCGACAGCACCAAGCACGGCTTGCCGTACCGTTCCTGCAAACGGGCTGCCAGGATGCCCAACACACCATGGTGCCAGCCTTCACCCCACACGACCAACACGCGGTCGGCTAAACGCTCCGTTTCCCGACTCAAGGTTTCCAATAGCGGTGTCAGAATTGCCGTCTCGGTTTCCTGCCGTTCGCGGTTCATGTTGCCGATTTCCTGCGCCAGGCAGGTGGCTTCTTCGGCATCGGTACTGAGCAGCAACGCCGACGCCAGCATGGGATCCCCCATGCGACCCGCCGCATTGATGCGCGGTGCCAACGTGAACGCAACCGAAGTCGCCGTTTGTGCCGTACCCGACACGGCGGCTTGCTCGCGCAGCTTGCAAAGCCCCACACGTGTTTCAGCGTTGATCCGCTGCAAACCACGGCGCACCAACACGCGATTATCATGGCGCAGCGGCATCACGTCGGCCAGCGTGCCCAGCGCCACCAGATCGCCGTATTCCTGCAGCACCCAATCGGGATCGCCCTCCAGGGCGCACACCAATTGAAACGCCACACCGACACCCGCAAAGTCCTTGAACACCGACGGGCAATCCCGCCGATGGGGGTCCACCACTGCCACCGCACGAGGCAGCTGCTCCTGCGGCTGGTGATGGTCGGTTACCACCACGTCAATGCCGCACTCGTTGGCAAATTCAATCTCATCCACCGCGGTGATGCCGTTATCCACCGTCACGATCAGCTGCACGCCCTGCTCGGCCATCTCGCCGATGCCCTCGCAATGCAGACCGTAGCCTTCGCCGTCACGGCGCGGCAGACGGTACGCTACCCGCGCACCTTTATCCCGCAGATACGAGTATAACAGCACCGTGGCTGTCACACCGTCGGCGTCGTAATCGCCGTATACCATAATGCTTTCGCCTTCGTCAATAGCGCGCTGAATGCGCTCCACCGCCAGATCCATATCCGCAAATTCAAACGGATCGCTTTGCAGGTCGTTACCCACCAAAAATTCCATGGCCTCTTCTGAGTCGCGGATCCCGCGCCCCGTCATCAGCAAGCACAGCAGCGGATCCAACCCGCACGCTTCCGACAATTCGACGGCTGTATCCTTATTCACCTGTAAAAAAGTCCAGCGTTTATAGCTCATAATGGGAATCCCTTTCTCCCAAATTAGTACATACATATTTATATTATCATTTATCAGCGGGCAATTCAACATTTTCTTTCCAAAGCACGACCAAAAACGATCGGATTTTTCAAAAAATTCCAAGGATTGACATTTTTTTGAAATTGTGGTATATTATGGATACTTTAAACGAATGAGGTGACTGTTATGAAATCCACCGGTATTGTGCGAAAGCTGGATGATCTCGGGCGCATCGTGCTCCCCGTTGAGCTACGCCGCACCCTGCAAATTGAGGAAAAAGACCCTGTGGAAATTTTTGTGGAGGACGATATGATTATTCTCAAAAAATATCAGCCGTCCTGCCTGTTCTGCGGCGATGCCAAGGACGTTATCTCATTTAAAGGGCGCAACATCTGCCCGAACTGCCTACATGAACTGACAAAATAACAACCCATTCGAACCGAAGCACCCGAACGCTTTCTTGGCGTTCGGGTGCTTTTTCGTGCTTTTTGCGCATAGGATGGTGCAGAAAGGTGTGATACGGCATGCAATCCTTAACAAGCGATTTTCGGATACTCATGGAAAAATACGGTCAAGAGCTGCGCGAACTGCAGCAACGCTCCGCAACAGCAAACACAGCTCCCGCACCGGAAGCGCCCGTTCCCGTGCAACAGCGCGCTTTCACGGCTCCGCTCGTTGTACGCGTAACGGCCGCGAACGAGGCGATTCCCGTCGCGGATGCTCTGGTGACCGTCACACGGGTGGAAAACGGCGAAACCATCACCGAAGCGACGCGTCTGACCAATCAAAACGGTTTGACCGAACCCATCCGGCTCTCCGCTGTCGACCCGTCGCTCACCCTGCAGCCGGGGACGGTGATCCCGTCCATCGTACACGAGGTCACGGTGTCGGCGCCGCAATATTACCGCATGCGCATCAGCGATATTCCGCTGTACGGCGGGATCCCCACCGAATTACCGGTGGCACTCATCCCGTTGCCGGAATTTTCCGACGGCGACGAGCTGCAATTCGATACCCCACCGATCAATTTGTAAAGGAGCTGTTGTGAATGGCCGATCTTCCGTTTGTACCGGAAACCATTGTGGTGCATTTGGGACCGCCCGCATCGGACGCACCGAATGTCACTGTTTCGTTTCCCGATTACATCAAAAACGTCGCCTCCAGCGAGATCTACCCCACCTGGCCCGAAAGCGCGCTGCGCGCCAACATTTTGGCGCAGATCTCGTTTGCGCTCAACCGCATCTACACCGAATGGTATCCCAGCCGCGGTTATGATTTTGATATTACCAACGCCACCGCATTTGACCAGTCGTTTGTGCAAGGGCGGGATATTTTTGATAACATCAGCCTGCTGGTGGATGAGCTGTTCAACGATTACGTGCGGCGACAAGGCTCGATCGAGCCGTATTTCACGCAGTATTGCAACGGCACCACCTCCACCTGCGACGGGCTGTCGCAATGGGGTACCGTTCCGCTTGCCGAGCAGGGTCTGAATTCCGTGGAAATTCTGCAATCGTTTTACGGCGATGACATTGAAATCGTCACCAATGCACCGGTGCGCAACAATCAGCCATCCTACCCCGGCACACCGCTTATCCTCGGTGACAACGGCAACGACGTGCTGACAAAGCAAATTCAGCTCAACCGCATTTCGCGCAATTATCCGGCGATCCCCAAAATCACGCCGGTGGACGGCGTTTTCGGCACGTCAACCGAGGACGCGGTGGTGGCGTTTCAGGAAATCTTCGGGTTGACTCCGGATGGCATCATCGGCAAGGAAACCTGGTATCGCATCGCCTTTATTTACAGCGGCGTCAAGCGCTTGGCGGAGCTGGATTCGGAGGGCATTTCGCTGGAGGATATCCGCAAGCAGTTTGCCGAAATCCTGCGTGCGGGCGATACCGGCGACGACGTGCGCGTGATTCAATATTTTTTGGCGGTGGTGGGCACGTTCAACGATGCCGTGCCGTCTCTTGTCATCAACGGTGTATTTGATGCCGCTACGGTGAACGCCGTCACGGCATTCCAGCAATACGCAGGGCTCACCCCCGACGGTATTGTCGGCGAAGAAACCTGGGATGCGTTGTACGCCGCCTATCGCGGCATTGTGGATACCCTCACCGTGCCCGAAAACCGCATCGCACCGTATCCCGGCACACCGCTTGTCAGTGGCTCTACGGGTGAGTTCGTGCGAATTTTGCAAGCCTATCTGAACCGCATTGCGCAAGTGTACCCCGCCATTCCCACCGTTACCGTGGACGGCATTTTCGGCAACGCCACCGAGCAAGCGGTGATCGCGTTTCAAAACACGTTCGGTTTGTCCCCCAACGGCGTGGTTGGTCCCGTCACGTGGGATCGGATCGGCAGCTTATACGAGGATCTGGCGGTGGGTGCCGAAAAACAGCAAGGTCAGTTCGGCGGGTATGAAATGCAAGAGGAGGTCATGTGATGTACCAACCGGATCAGCTCAGCGATCACACGCGGGAATTGCAGGAATACCTGCGCCTGCTCGCCATGACAGACGAGCGATATCCTCTGCTTGGTGTGGACGGCATTTTCGGGCCGCAAACCACCGAAGCGGTGAAAGTGTTTCAAACGGTAACGGATTCCCCCGTGACGGGCACGGTGAAGCGGGCGGATTGGGAGCGCATTGTGCGGGAGTACGAAGCGTTGTTGACCGTGCTCGCGCCGCCTACCCCCATCGCCGCTTTTCCCTCGCCGATCTACGTTGTGCAACGCGGCACCCGCGAACCCATCGTTTCTATTGTGCAGGTCATGCTGGGTGCCGTCACGCCCGACCCGTTACCCGTCACCGGCATTTACGATGCCGCCACCGCCGAGCGCGTGCGCACGCTGCAAGAAGCGGCAGATCTCCCCGCAACGGGCGAGATCGATCGCATCACCTGGGACTATTTGACGGCACTTTACAACGATCGGTCATGAAGCACGCCGTCTTTTTTAAAAACGCTGCCGTATTGACGGTCACCTCGCTGATTTTGCGCACGATCGGCATCTTTTTCCGCATCTTTTTGTCGGGCAAGATCGGTGCCGAAGGTATGGGGCTGTATCAACTCATCGTTTCCATTTATGTGCTGGCTGCCACCTTTGCCACCTCCGGGATTTCCACCGCCGTTACCCGCCTGATTGCGGATGAAATGGTGTGCGGCACAGCACGCACGGTACGGCGGATTTTATACCGTGCCATCGCGCTCAGCCTTTTGATCGGGCTTGCGTCCACGGCGATTCTCTTTTTCGGTGCCGACCTCATCAGCACCCATTGGATTCGCGACGTGCGCGCCGCGCCGGCGTTGCGCATGTTATCGCTCAGCCTGCCGTCGATGGGCGTTTCCTCCTGTCTGCGCGGGTATTTGATCGCGCGGCGAAAAGCCTCCGACACCTCTTATGCGCAGCTGCTGGAGCAGGTGGTGCGTATCGGCGTGATTGCCCTGCTCATCGATCGTTTTGCGACGGCGGGCCTTGCCAGCGCCTGCCTGGCGGTGATGATCGGCGACACCGCCGCGGAAT
>JAZQIV010000054.1:0-2315 GCA_045541305.1 Acutalibacteraceae bacterium
CCGATCATATAGATCAGCTCTTTTTATTTGTCTATGGGCTACAAAAAAGATATTTGTAGCGGTTTATTTGAGATTAACCGCTCACAAAAAGACATTTAGCTATTTAGTTCCTTTTGCTTTTTTAATGCCGTTTCAAATGCTTTCGCAATACGAGCGGCAGTTTCTCTTCCAGTAGAATTGGTTTCCTCGTAGTGATTTTCACCCATGTCATCCGTTACCGTTTCAATATATGGTAGCTCATCGTTAAGCAAAAAGTCGCTTGGTGGCATGATATAACCGAGCTCATCGTTGCACAATCCAACAATCAAAAGACGTTCCACACCATAACGTGCGGCAATATGTTCAAGTGCTTCGGGATCACCATCGCTTAGTCCTTGACCACTGACGAGTTCAGGGAATATTTCACCCGGGATAAGCGCAAAGGTAACCGAACCTAGCGTCAAAACGCTAAGCTCGCTGTGAATCACATAACCGGTATCACTTTTTCCGCGACTCGTCTCATTACCGAGAATGCCAAGAAATTTGTAATAGAAAAACAAGGTATTATCCAGTGGCACCTGCATAGAAACACTTGAAAACGAGAGGTTTGGAGAGAGTTCAGTTTCATCACATATTGACAATACAGATTCGGTAATACGTTCTGCTGTATACTGCATATTCGTTACCGCGTCGAAAGGCGTGACCAGTTCGCGAGTCATGATCAGTCCGCCGATAGCACTCGGCAAATACAACATATCATCGCCGCAGGCTTGTAGAAGGTTATCTGCCAATGTGCCTGGAAAATCGCGGCTGAGCATAGTGTTATCACCACGCAGAGATTCGGCGTGCGCAGCATAGGAGAGCAGACGAATGCCGTTTTTCGATTCGTCGCTCGGAATAAAACGCAGTTGGTGAAGTATGGGATCATATTCGATGGGTAACCTGGAATCGTGCAACATATCCTCTGGCACGGTGTTGCCATAGTGCAGGGTGCCTGCACAGCGATCTGCATACGCCTCTTTAGCGGCGGAGACGGCTGCATTGATAAGATTCGTCATGAAAGCTTGGTTTTTGCCGTCGATTGCTGTGGGACCCCAAAGTCCCAGTGTATCTGCTCCGGCGTGGCTGTGTGTGGCATATACGTTGACTGAAATACACCCCACCTTACGGCAAAAGCCAGATAGCTCCTTACGAATCGTGTCCACTGTGTCCTTGCCGAGTCCCACGCAATCAATGCCAATCAACAAAATACCGTTGCTGCCCGTGTCTACCCAAACAGCGTTCGCGCGTTGCAGATCCAATACACCCGTAATTTCGCAGCCTGCATGATAACCCGCGATGTAAAGCGGTTGATTGCTTTCCTCGGGCAATGCAATTTCCTCTGAACCAAAGCCCATACGCCAAGTTCCTTCCTTGGACGAGAAGGACTTCATATATGGCGAGCAAGACGATAACAGCAAGCACGATATAAGAATCAAAATCAGAATCCTGATTATATTTCGTTTCATCTTCTGCCTCCGTTCTTATAGACTGCCGATGACGGGTAAAAGTGCCGCAAGCAGATCACCAAAGCGAATATCGTTGACACGCGTAAGCATCAGCGAGCAAGCAAAAGCAACTGTCAACAGCAACACAAATAAGATAGTCCAAAGGATGATGTGCAGTGCAGATTGCTTGGCTATTGGGGAAAAGCGCCAAAGCGCAAAAGCATAGGTTCCAAACAGAAGCAAAGGGAACAACCAGTGCGGAGCGATCTGTGCATCTTTTGTTTGCTCAAAAATGCTTACAAAGTCAAATGCAGCGTCCGCATCCGCTTCAACGAACATTCCAATCAAACCTCCAAGGTTGCGCAAAACCAATACCGCCGCAAAAGTCGAAAGAATCGTGCCACCGAGCAGTGCGCTTATGCACAACCAAATCTGCTTTTTCGACGCATATTTCAACGAAATCACTCCTTTATCCGGAAGTTTTACAAAAAAGTTTTTGTTCCATTTTATTTTTATTAAAACATAAATCTCTGCATTTGTAAAGCGCAGTGAATTGTTTTGTATCCATGAACTTGGTGGTGATTATGCGGTTTCGCAAGAGTTCGAGGCAGGCTTGAGAAAAATATCTTTTTTGTAGCCCTTTCATGCGAAAGAGTGACCAAACGGTGTATAAGTGGGGGTAAAAACGACCAAAAGTATTGTGGCAGCACTGTTAGACAAATTGGAATTTGACGGTATGTTATCTCTGCTTTTTGCTTTTTTCAATAGCTATACTGGAAGTAATGGCATAAATAAGTATAATTATGATAACCACTCCCGCAATGTAAGTTATCCAGCCAGCATCAAAAA
>JAZQIV010000055.1:0-5742 GCA_045541305.1 Acutalibacteraceae bacterium
ACTTGCTTGCGACAACCGCGCGCCGCTTCTTCAAACGAAATCACGATCGATGCGCTCGCATCGCTGCCGCGCCGCGGGGCGTTGGGATTGGACCGCCGCACGCCACCGCCACCGAAGAAGGACGAAAACAGATCGCCGAAATCGAAATCTCCGGCGCCCCATCCGCCGCCATACCCGCCGGCGCCGCCGGCACCGAAATTCGGGTCCACACCGGCATGGCCGAACTGATCGTAACGCGCCTTCTTATCCGAATCCGACAACACTTCGTACGCTTCGTTGACCTCTTTGAAAGCCGCCTCCGCCTCTTTGTCGCCCGGATGCAGATCGGGATGATATTCTTTTGCTTTTCGGCGATATGCCTTTTTGATCTCGTCCTCGGATGCGCCTTTTTGCACACCGAGCACCTCGTAAAAATCTCGTTTTTCCCCTGCCATACCAGTACACTCCAAAAATGGGTATCAGTCGGGCGTGGAATCGCCCGACTGATGGTTGTTGATTTTAATGGACCTCGCCGTCGTAGTAGCCTTCACCGGCATCCGGCGGAACCGGACCGTCGCCGGCAGGAGCCGCACCGTCTGCGGGCGACGCTGCCTTGTACACCTTCTCCGACACCTCATAGAATTTCTTCATGAGCTCTTCCTGCGCGGTTTTGATGCCCTCATCTTCACCCTTGAGCGCTTCTTTGAGTGCGTCAATCTTCGCCTGCAATTCGGTCTTGTCGGCTTCCTCCAGCTTGTCGCCAAGCTCCTCGATCGCTTTTTCGCATTGGTATACCGCCTGATCGGCGCCGTTGCGCAGCTCCACCGACTCGCGTTTTTTCTTATCCTCTTCGGCGTATTGCTCGGCCTCTTTCACAGCCTTCTCCACATCCTCTTTGGACATGTTGGTGTTGGAGGTGATGGTGATCGCCTGCTCCTTGCCGGTACCCAGATCCTTCGCGCTGACGTTCACGATACCGTTGGCATCGATGTCAAACGTCACTTCGATCTGCGGCACACCGCGGCGAGCGGGAGCAATACCGTCCAGATGGAACATACCGAGCGTTTTGTTATCGCGGGCAAACTCACGCTCGCCCTGCAGCACGTGCACCTCCACCGACGGCTGGTTATCCTGCGCCGTGGAGAAGATCTGCGATTTTTTGGTGGGGATGGTGGTGTTGCGCTCGATCACGCGCGTCATCACGCCGCCCATGGTTTCCACACCCAGCGACAACGGCGTAACATCCAGCAAAAGCAAGCCTTTGACTTCGCCGCCCAGCACGCCTGCCTGCAGCGCAGCACCCATGGCCACACATTCGTCGGGGTTAATACCCTTAAACGGCTCTTTGCCGAGATATTTCTGCACCGCTTCCTGCACCGCGGGAATACGGGTCGAACCGCCAACCAGCAACACCTTGTCGATATCCGAAGCCGACAGGCCGCTATCCGACAACGCTTGTCTGACCGGCTGCATGGTGGCTTCCACCAGATCCGCCGTCAAGCGGTTAAAGTCCGCACGGGTCAGGGTCATATCCAGGTGCTTCGGGCCGGTGGCGTCCGCCGTGATAAACGGCAAATTGATGTTGCTGCTCATACCGCCCGACAATTCGATCTTGGTTTTCTCCGCAGCCTCGCGCAAACGCTGCACCGCCATTTTATCGGCCGACAGATCTACGCCGGTTTCGTTCTTGAAGCCCTCGATCAGCCAGTTGACGATCTTCTGGTCGAAGTCGTCGCCGCCCAGACGGTTGTTACCGGCGGTCGCCAGCACCTCCTGCACGCCGTCGCCCATCTCGATGATGGACACGTCGAACGTACCGCCACCCAGGTCGTACACCATGATCTTTTGATCATTTTCTTTATCAATACCATAAGCCAGCGCCGCTGCGGTGGGCTCGTTGATGATACGCTTGACTTCCATGCCCGCGATCTTGCCCGCGTCTTTGGTTGCCTGACGCTGCGCATCGGTGAAATACGCCGGAACGGTGATACCCGCCTCGGTCACCTTGTCACCCAAATACGCTTCCGCATCCTGCTTCAACTTGGAAAGGATCATCGCGGAAATTTCCTGCGGGGTGTAATCCTTATCGTCAATGGTCACCTTTTTGGAAGAACCCATATCGCGTTTGATGGACGCAATGGTGCGTTCGGGGTTGGAAACCGCCTGCTGTTTTGCCACGCGACCGACAATGCGCTCGCCGTCTTTCTTGAACGCAACAACGGAAGGTGTCGTACGCGCACCTTCTGCGTTGGGAATGACAACGGCTTCGCCGCCTTCAATAACCGATACACACGAGTTGGTGGTACCTAAGTCGATACCGATGATTTTTGCCATGAGAAATGCCTCCTATATTATAAATACATTATATTATACACAAAATCAGTTTGCCACTTTAACCATGGCAGGGCGCAACACACGCGCGCCGAGCGCGTAACCCTTTTGGTACACCTCGGTGACGGTTTCGGGTTCCACACCGTCGGCATCCTCGCGCATCACCGCGTTGTGCCGTTCGGGATCAAACACCTGATCCTGCGCCGGGATCTCTTCCAGCCCAAGCGTGCCGAGTGTTTCGCCGAATTGACGCACCACCATCTCCACGCCTTTTTTATATTCACCGTTTTCCGGCGATTCCACGGCGCGTTCCAGGTTGTCAATCACCGGCAACAATGCCTTAAGCACCTCCGCTTTCACAAACGAACCGAGCTGTTCCTTTTCCTGATCGGTGCGACGTTTATAGTTCGCGTACTCCGCCAACACCCGCTGGTACTGATCCTGCACCTGCGTCAGCTGCTCCTGCAGCTGTGCCACCGCGGGATCCACCGGCTGTTCTTCCGCCGTTTCTGCTTCTTCGTTTACGGTTTCCTCTGTGATCCGTTCTTTATTCTCTTCCATGGATTTTCCCTCCTCACTCGAGTAGCTCGGTCAACAACCGACCGACCGATTTTGCCACGTACTGCAACCGCGGAATCGCATGCGCATAATCCATGCGCACCGGCCCGATTAACCCCAAAGCACCGTTCTCATGATCACCCAGCGCATATCGCGTCATGATGATACAAGAGCCGTACAACTCAGGACGCGGGCTTTCGCTGCCCAGCACCACGCGCAACCCGTCCGGATGCGCCGTTAGCATGCCGTCCAACCATTCCCGACGGGATAACAGCGTCAGCAACGAACGCGCCTGCTCCACCGCGTAATCCGGATGCTGCAGCAAATTCAGCTGCCCGGACAACTGCACGTCTGCCTGCGCGGACTCGTTCACCAGCTCCACAAACGCCGTGAGCAACGGCGCATACGACAATCCGAATTGACCGATCTGAATGAGCAACCGCTGCGCCTGCGCCACACCGATATCGGATAACGACCGCCCTGCAAACTGCTCGTTCAAGCACGCGGCGATCTGGCTCAAAACCTCCGCCTCGCACACAGCATCCAGACGACACACCCGACTGTGCAGGTTTCCGTTATCCGTCAACAGCAAAATGGCCGCTGACCGTGAACCCACGCACAACAATTCAATCTTGCGCACCACGGTTTGTTGTTGATCCGGCGTTGCCGCCAACGCCGCCACACCCGTTTCGCGCGCCAACAACTCGGAAGCCACCGCGATCAATTTTTCGGGATCGCCCGCCGCCGTGCAAAGCACCGCATCAATATCCTGCCGTTGCCGTTCGGATAACGGACGGCACGCCAGCAACCGATCGATATAAAACCGAAACGCCTTTGCCGTGGGCACTCGCCCCGCCGAGGTGTGCGGCTGTGCCAAAAATCCGGCCGCCGCCAGATCGGCCATATCGTTGCGGATCGTGGCAGAGGACACCGCCTGCTCCAACGCGCAAACCAGCGCCTTGGACCCGATCGGCTCCCCGGTACGGATATACGCATCCACAATCGCAGAAACGATTTGCTGCTTGCGTGCACCGAGCTCCATTCTCTGCCACCTGCCTTTCTTGTGGGAATTAGCACTCGTTTTGTTTGAGTGCTAACCTTTCTATACTTTACCATTCCCACCTGCATCTGTCAATATGTATTTTGTGAACCGTTTGTAAAAAACTATGCTTGACAGAGCGTTTGTCCCCCGTATATAATAACCACAAAAGGAGGAATGACACATGGCAGACCAAATCATTCACGATTTCGATTTCAACAAACTCATCGAATTTGCCTCCACCGCCAAAGGTGAGGTGTTCCTCAACACGCCGGATGGCGACGTGCTGAACCTGAAAAGCCGTTTAACGCAGCTGCTGGCGCTCTCGAATGCGATCGACTGGGGTCACATCGGCGAAGCGTCCATCACCTGCACCGACCCGGAGGACGAAACGCATCTGTTCCGTTTGAACCTGTACGGCACCGCAGAGGAAAAATAAACTGCTTGAAAAGCGGGGAAGGATCCTTGATCCTTCCCCGCTTTTTGTTTGGGCATTTAGTTTTTCGCGTCGGAAATATCCATAAAGGTGTTTCCGCCCGTTGCCACCGGCAGCTCGCCGTTCCATTTTTCTACTTTGGAATACTCGATCAAATTGTCGTTGAGCGATGCCGCCACTTTGCGGTTGGCCTCCGCTTGCGCTTCGGCCTTTTGCAGAATCGCTTTGGCTTCCGCTTCTGCGGCAATGATCTTCTTTTGTGCCTCTGCCTCTGCGATCACAATGGCCTGCTCCTGCTCGGTTTTGGTCTTGATAAGGTTTTGCTCGGCAACCTGCTTGGCTTCGATCGCGAGGTTGAACTCCTCGGAGAACTCAAAGTTCACAATGTTGAACTTCTCGATCACAATACCGTAAGCACTCACCTTATCCTCCAACGTGGCTTTAACCTCCTGACCAACCTGCGCTCGCTCGGTAATCAGCTCCTCCGCCGTATACTTCGCCGTCACAGATTTCATACTCTCCTGTACCGCCGGCAACAGCATGATGGTCTGGTAATCCTGACCGATGTTTTGGAAAATGTAGGATGCCGATTTGTTTCCCACACGGAAGTTTACCGCAATGTCACTGCTGATCGACTGCAAGTCTTTGGATACCGCGGGAGCATCCACTTCGATCTTCTGGATCTTGTTGGACATGATCTCCACTTCCTGCACAAACGGAATTTTCAGATGCAAGCCTTCCTGCAACGGCGTTTCCGCCACCTTACCCAGCGTAATGACCACACCCGTGGAACCCGCCGGCACGATCACAAACGCCGAAAACAGAATCAACAGCGCCACTAAGCCGACAACGACCGGCAGCACCACACGTTTGACGGTCGATCCGATCTTCGCTTCATCCATGACAATTTTTTGTTTTTTCATGATTCAATTCCTCCTTTATTTTCGAAAATGCCAGTTCCGCTTTTCGTTTTGACAACACTGCGCGATACGCCGGCAACATCACTGCCAACGCCTGCTGCAGTTTCTCGCGTGCACCCGTGTATACCTCTTCATACCCGTGCGTCGCTTGTGCAATCGCCTCCTCGGCACTTTGTCCCGCCTCGTACGCGGCGGTCACACGACAAAACAGATCATACAGCTGCCGATCGTGCAGGATATCATCGGCCGTATCGTTCAAATTGCCGTTCATGTAATGTAACAAGTCCGCAATGGTTTCCAGCTGCAGCGCCCCCTTCAGAGCGTTGATCAAAAACACGCGTGCCATGTGCTGCTCGCCGTACCGTTTCCCGTCCGGCTTCGGCACCCAACCGCGCTTGACCCAGTTTTGCACCGTTGTCGGTTCCAATCCGGTCATGTCACACAATTGGGATAACGTGATTCCGCCCGTCATGCGCAGC
>JAZQIV010000056.1:0-6500 GCA_045541305.1 Acutalibacteraceae bacterium
ACCTACCTGGATGGCGTTCAGAGAACAGTAGTTATCATTACCGCAATGATAACGGCACTGCTCCACCGAGCAATGAATGGACTTGTTGGCATGACAATTCATATCCATTGTAATCGACCCTCCTTTTGTTGGTGTCGCTATTAGTATATCCCGACACACGGGAAATACGCGACAAGGTCGAACAAATGGATACGTGAAAAATTTTCAAAAAACAATCAGACCCAATCGCCCCACACACCACTGGTGGAGTAAGTAGCCGGTACGCTATCGTCTTCTTCCGAGTTGGCAAGGGATTCATAGGACATCAAATCAAGTAGCTCCAACGCAGGGACTTCATACGTTTTTTTACTGTTCTTTGCCATGTGTTTACTCGCCTCTTTCTTGTGTTACTTCATCTAAAATCGAACGCACCGTTTCCACGCCTTCGCCGTTCATCGCCGAAAACGGAATGCACTGCACACCCTCGAACTCCTCGAGCTCCGTTTCCAACGCCGCTAAACGCTTCGCACGTTCGCTTTTATTTAGTTTATCCGCTTTTGTCAGCACAATCACAAACGGGATTTCGCATTCCACCAAATAATCCAGCATTTGCAGATCATTGGCGGTGGGCGGATGCCGCATATCGATCAACTGCAACACCAGCCGTAAATCGCGATCATCCTCAAAATAATGCGCAATCGTTTGGCTGAACCGTTGTTTTTCGGATGCCGATAATTTCGCATACCCGTATCCCGGCAAATCCACCAAGCGCATGCAATCCAATTTATAAAAATTGATGGTTGCCGTTTTACCGGGCGTGGCGCTGGTACGTGCCAACGATTTGCGGTTTAACAGTTTGTTGATGAGCGACGATTTTCCCACGTTCGAACGGCCGGAAAAAGCAATTTCGGGCAAGGTGGATGCGATCAGTTGACCCGAAAGCCCTGCCGACGTTTCAAACACAGCTGTTTCAACTTTCACACACTCGCCCCCTTTTTTCTACATCATCAATGCCGTTTTGATCACGGTATCCATTGTGCGTGCCGTAACAAACTGAATGTTTTGGCGCACGACTTCGTCAACCTCGGAAAGATCCGCTTCGTTTTCCTGCGGTATCACAACCGTTTTCATGTGATGACGGTAAGCTGCCATGGTTTTTTCTTTCAAGCCGCCGATCGGTAGCACGCGACCGCGCAACGAAATCTCACCCGTCATCGCAACGTCGTGTCGAACCGGAATACCGGTCAATGCGGATACCATGGCTGTTGCCATGGTCACACCGGCAGAGGGTCCGTCTTTCGGAACAGCCCCTTCCGGAACGTGAATGTGAATATCTTTGGTCTTGTAAAAATCACCGGCAATGTTCCATTGATCGGCACAGGACCGCACGTAACTGATGGCCGCATGCGCGGATTCTTTCATCACGTCGCCCAACGAACCGGTCAATTCGATCTTGCCGCTGCCGTCCAGTATTGCCACTTCCACCGGCATGGTTTCGCCGCCAACAGACGTCCACGCCAAACCGTTCACAACACCAATCTCATCTTTGTGCTTGCTGTTGTCTTCCTTAAAACGGCGCGGACCCAAATACTCTGTTAACTTTTTATCGTTAACCGTAACAGTAAATTCTGCGCCGGATACCAATTCCTGCGCCCGTTTGCGGCAAATTTTGGCAATGCACCGTTCCAGCGTACGCACGCCACCTTCACGGGTATAACCATCGATTATCAACCGCAACGCGGCGTCGCTGATGCGCAAGCGGCGCGCATCCAAGCCATTTTGCTTGAGTTGCTTTTTCACCAGGTGATTGCGAGCAATGTGGAATTTCTCTTCCGCCGTATAACTGGAAAGCGTGATCACGTCCATACGGTCAAAAAGCGGCGCCGGAATGCTGTCGGCATCGTTTGCCGTGGTGATGAACAGAACCTGCGATAAATCATACGGGATCTCCAAATAGTGATCCACAAAGGCATGGTTCTGCTCGGTATCCAGCACTTCCAACAACGCAGAGGAAGGATCTCCGTTGTAACTGCTGCTAAGCTTATCGATCTCATCCAGCAAGATTAACGGATTAGACGTTTTTGCTTTATCAATCGCACGAATAATGCGTCCCGGCATGGAACCGATATAGGTGCGACGATGACCGCGGATATCCGCCTCATCGCGCACACCGCCCAACGAAACGCGTACGTACTCACGTCCCAACGCTTCCGCAACAGATCGTGCAATGGAAGTTTTACCCACACCGGGAGGGCCCACCAAGCAGATAATCTGCCCTTTGCTGCCCCCCGTTAAACGGCGTACCGCCAGCACTTCCAAAATTCGTTCCTTCACCTTTTCCAGTCCAAAATGATCCCGATCCAACACGGAACGGGCATACTTCAGATCCAGAGTTTCTTTGGAATATGTATGCCACGGCAGCTCCAAGCAAGTATCCAAATAATTGCGCACCACCGTTGCTTCGTGAGAACCAAACGGCATTTTGGCAAGCTTGGTGCATTCTTTCAGCAGTTTCTCCTGCACGTCCGCCGCAAGGCCCAAGGCTTTCACGCGTGCGCGCAGCTCGTCCGCCTCGCTGGCAGGATCATCCTCTTCCCCCAATTCCGTGGCAATCACACGCATTTGTTCATGCAAATAGTAGTCGCGCTGGTTTTTATCAATGGAGGATTGCACCTGCTGTTCAATGCTGCGTTCCAATTCCGCAATGCGGATCTCGTCTGCCAGAATGCGCATCAATTCTTCAAAGCGTTTTTCCAAAGACAAAGCATCCAGAACCTTTTGCTTGTTTTCCGCCGAGCAAGGCAAAATATCCACCAAGCGATCGGCAAAAATGCCGTTATCGCGTGCGGCCATCAATTCGTTTACAGCGCTATCCGAAACATCGCGCGCCAACTCCATGTACTCATGGAAATACGCGCGGCATTTGCGGAAATACGCGGTTTCTTGATCCTTATCCGTAATCGGGCGCGTCAGCGACTCTCGCACCTCAGCCATCATAAACGGCTCTGTTTGCAAAAAGTCGCGCACGCGGGCGCGGTATAAGGCTTCCACCTTCACACGAACAATATCCGACGGCATGCGCAGTACCTGCTGCAAACGCGCCACCACACCGGTCTTGCACAGAGCTTCCGGCTTCGGATCTTCGTCCGCCACATCCTGCTGCGTCACCAAAAAAATCAGTTGATCTTGGTTTACCGCTTCCTGCAACGCTTGTACGGATTTTTCTCGTCCGACTTCAAATTGTACCGTGGTATGTGGGAGCACCACCAAACCACGCAAGGCAAGCAACGGTAGCGTCGATACACGCGCCACTCGCTTTTGCAATGCCATCATACACGTTCACTCCTAAAAAAAGACACAACACGAATCGCACACCGATTTTGTGCGATGATATGGAAAAGTCAGCAGTCGGTCGTGACAACACGGTCGACTGCTAACGTTTCAAACTTTTGATTATGCCGTCACCTTACGCCGCGACGGCTTTTTGCCGCGCGCTTTGATACGATTCGGCTTTCGTTCGGGGTTCTTCACCAACTCCGGAGGGGCATTTTCTTCCACGCAAGCGCGTGTAATCACGATCTTTTCAATGGTGGGATCCGAAGGTACTTCAAACATGAGGTTTGTCAGCACTTCCTCCATCACGGAACGCAGACCGCGTGCGCCTGTATTGCGCTGCAACGTTTTCTCTGCTACCGCCAACAACGCATCCGGCGCGAACGCCAGCTCCACATCGTCCAGCTTAAACAAACCGGTATACTGCTTCAAAATGGCATTTTTCGGCTTGCTCAAAATCTTCACAAGGGCCGGAGCATCCAAGGGCTGCAACGCCGTAATCACCGGCATACGACCCACCAATTCGGGAATCAAGCCGAATTTCACCAGATCCTGCGGCACCACTTGACGGTACATTTCGCCCTGGTCCATATCCTTTTTGGACTTCACTACGTTGCCGAAGCCCATAGCACCGGAAGACATGCGTTTTTCCACCGTCTTCTCAATGCCGTCAAACGCACCACCCAAAATAAACAGGATGTTACTGGTATCGATCTGAATGAACTCCTGCTGCGGATGCTTTCTGCCACCGCCGGGCGGAACGTTCGAAACCGTACCCTCCAAGATCTTGAGCAACGCCTGCTGCACACCCTCGCCACTGACGTCGCGGGTGATGGACGGGTTCTCGCTGCGGCGTGCGATCTTGTCGATCTCATCCACGTAAATAATACCGCGCTCCGCGCGCTCCACGTTTCCCTCAGCGGCTTGAATCAAGCGCAGAAGAATGTTCTCCACATCTTCGCCGACATAGCCCGCCTCCGTCAAGGTGGTGGCATCCGCAATTGCGAACGGCACGTTCAGCGTTTTGGCTAACGTCTGGGCCAGCGCCGTTTTACCAACACCGGTGGGACCAAGCAACAGCACGTTGCTCTTGCCGATCTCCACATCCAGATCGTCCTCACAATAAATGCGTTTGTAGTGATTGTACACCGCAACAGATAACGCAATTTTGGCTGCATCCTGCCCGATCACGTAGTCATCCAACGATTTTTTGATCTCTTTGGGCGTCGGCAACGTAAACGAAGCCTCCACGTCCAGTGCACGCTTTTTGGAAAAATGTGCGCCATCTTCCAAGATCTCGCTGCACAGCTCCACGCACTCATTGCAGATATACACGCCGGGACCTGCAATCAAGCGATATACCTCATCCTGCGCTTTTCCGCAAAACGAGCATGTGAGTGTGCGGTTCTCGTCGTTCTTCGGCATGGGGTGTAATCCTTCCTTAAATGCGTTTTTCGATCACCTTATCGATCAAACCGTACTGAACGGCAGCTTCGGCCGTCATCCAGTTATCACGATCGGTATCCTTCTCGATCACTTCAAGCGGCTGACCGGTCATTTCCGAAAGCAGCTTATTCATACGATTGCGAATGAACAAAATGTGCTCGGCCTGGATTTTAATATCGCTTGCTTGACCCTTTGCACCGCCCAACGGCTGGTGAATCATGATCTCGCTGTTGGGCAACGCCAAGCGTTTACCCTTTGTACCGGCAGCCAGTAGGAACGAACCCATGCTGGCGGCCATACCGATACAAATGGTCGATACGTCACATTTGATGAACTGCATCGTATCGTAGATCGCCATACCGGCCGAAATCGAACCACCGGGGCTGTTGATATACAAGTGAATGTCTTTATCGGGATCCTGGCCTTCCAAATATAGAAGCTGTGCCACGACCAGCGAAGCCGTTGCATCGTTCACCTCGTCCGACAACATGATGATGCGGTCGTTCAGCAAACGCGAAAAAATATCGTAGCTGCGCTCACCGCGACTGGTCTGTTCCACAACATACGGCACTAAACTGCTCATATCTCTCTCCCTTTCGTGTTCGATCGTTGGTAATATAGACCGTTTTTACCGATCTTAATCCTCTTTTTCTTCTTTTTTGGCTTTGGTGGTCTTGGTGGGTTTCACAGCGGAAGCCTTCACCAGATCCATCGCTTTACCCACGGCCAGATCCTTCACCAATTCTTCACGCGGAATCATGGATTTGATCTGCTCCAATTCCATCTTGTACTGGTCGGCGAATTTTTGAAGTTCTGCCTCAACCTCTTCTTCGGTGGGCTCGATCTTCTCGAGTTCCACAATCTTCTCCAACGCCAAGCGCAGCTTCACGGATTTCTCGGCCTGCTCACGGAAGCCCTTGCGGAAATCCTCCATTTCCATGCCGGTGTATTTGATGTAGGTGTTCAGGTCCAAGCCCTGCGATTGCAGACGGTAACCGAAATCGCGAACGCTTTCGTCCACGCGGTTCTCGTACATTGCTTCCGGAATCTCACCCTTGAGATTCGCGATCAGCTGTTCCATCAGTTCATTTTCAAAGGCTTCCTCAGCGGCTCTTTCTTTCTGCTTCTTGATGGTTTCTTTGGTATCAGCTTTCAGTTCATCCAACGTATCAAACTCGCTGCAATCCTTTGCAAAATCATCGTTCAGCTCAGGCAGCTCTTTCATTTTGATCTCGTGCAGCTTGCACTTGAACACCGCCGGCTTGCCAGCCAATTCTTTGGCATGGTACTCTTCGGGGAATGTCACATCCACGTCGAACTCTTCGCCGGTCTTCTTGCCGACGATCTGATCCTCAAAGCCCGGGATAAACTGACCGGAACCCAACACCAGCGAGTAGTTTTCGGATTTACCGCCGTCGAACGCCACACCATCCACGTAACCGTCGAAATCAAACACAACCGTGTCACCGTTTTGAGCGGCACGATCCTCAACCGTCACCAAGCGGGAGTTGCGCTCCTGCAGTTGCGCCAGCGCTTCTTTCACTTCCGTCTCTTTCACGGTAGCGGCCTTCTTCGCCGCTTTCAGACCTTTGTATTCGGTCACTTCAACTTCGGGCTTCACAGTGATAACCGCTTTAAAGCAAAGACCCTCTTTGCCAACAGAAACCACATCCAGATCCACTTTGTCATCCACATATTCATAACCGGATTCGCGAATGGCGGCATCCAGCGCGGAAGGATAG
>JAZQIV010000057.1:0-3513 GCA_045541305.1 Acutalibacteraceae bacterium
TGTATAAACGCAAAGAGCCCGTTGCCCCTCTCGTGCACCGGTCTCTCTTTTTATTTGATTATTGCAATTCAACATCGCCGAATTCCGGCTTCAAGGGAAGGCTCGGCACAATATCTTTCACACATTTGGTGAGTGTGGAGCTGCTGTACAAAACGGTTTCGGCACCGTTTGCATCGGTTAAAACCACATAGCCACGTGCGGCAAATTGGCGTGCTTTGAAGGCGGAGAACGACGTGCTCTCGCTCTTTTTCATCATAACCTGCACGTCGAGATACGTTTCGGTGTAGTCCACCACTTTCAGCAGATCGGACGCCGCTTTATCGTACGCAACGGCGTTCCAGATGGTATTCACACCGGTGGCACCGTTTGCATAGTTTTCAAGAGTTAAGTCAGCGGTATTTTCAACACGCTTTAACAGCATACCGATGCCGGTCACGGTGTATGTATTACCGCCATAGGTCACGGCAAGCGAATCGGCCATGTCGTCAAATGTGCCAAAATTCAAACGTGTCAGGAAACGGACACCGTCGTAGCGGCCATCCTCGGTAACATGCACGGAGGAACCAATCGTATCAAAGGCAAAACTGTTGTTGGCGGTGCTGATAAACTCGGCGTTCACCATCACCTGCTCGTTCGGCATCACGAACTGGAACGTATTCCCATCACCTTCGCCAAACGTATCACTTTCAAGATCCATCGTTTTATTCAGGATCGATACCGTTTTGCCGGATGCCGTTGTGTACGTTAAACTGCCGGGCTTTAATAAATACCCGTTTGCCGGTTCCGCTTTTACCGTGACGACCGTGCCTTCCGCCACCGCCGCCAAAGCAACAGAATCAGCGGAATCAGCAGAAAAGGTAAGAGCACCGCTGCCGGCAATCGTACCGGCGGCGACGTCGTAGGGTTCAACGGGAAAGGAACCCTCTTCGATCTCCCAGGCCTGGGCCTCGGTCGGTAACACGATCCGTTGTAACCCATCCACATATTTAAAGATCGTGGCACTCACGGCATTAACGGCTTTTTCGCCAACGGTTGCCGGCAGCGTCACTGTACCGTTCGCCGGAATCGTTCCCACGTAGTGAACCAATTTCACGCCATCGCCATTGGGCAACACGCGCCAATCACCCACAACGGTATCCGCAACACCGGTAACCGTTTCGTGTGCAATGCTGCGCAGCACTTTACAATCTGCTTCCGTCAACGCGGTGGGAACGTACGTCGCCGTGCGGCAATCCACGCCAAAGAAATACTCCAGCCACACACACGCCGCCATATAACGGGAGCGGGCATTCAAATGAGAGATCGCATCCTCGTACAACGCACCGTTTTCCATGCGCCCCACACCGGACGCATTGTACAAGTCGCCATAGCCGAATTCATCCTTGGCAAGCTGAATAGCGGTACCGACCGGAATGATATCCGCGTTGGTAAGACCGAGCTTCGCCGCCGCCAGTTCATAACTTTCTTTGATGTCCGCAAACATCAATTTGGTGTTATCCCATTTCCGATCGGTGTAATACGGATCGTTACCGATCGCGCAGTAATGGTTAAACGACCACGTTTGATGTACCTTAATCTGTGCCTGCGGTTCATTCTCTTCGATAATATCCTGCAACTGTGTCAAATACGGCTTTGCTTCCGTCCAATACGTGGAGAAGGTGGACGCACGGCCGGGTGCTTGTTGCACGGTAACGTAATCGTAATCGTACAGATCAAACGCATCCTGCATGGTGATCAATGCACCGACACCGTTCACGTTGGAGCCGCGGCGGAACAACTCGTAGTTTTCCTTCTTGTTGGTGTAAAAATCCACATGCTGGGCCAACGAACAACCGGCAAAGTACAAACTATACACTTCGATGTTTAAATCGGCCTCTAAAGATTCCGCAATAAACTCGGTGTACTGTGTGGCATTGTTGGAATAACTGTTACCGATCGCCAAAATACGAATCGGTTCGGTGTCCGTTGCACCGATGGTAACCGCCGGAACGGCACAGGTAAGCAAAGCAATACTCACGATCAATGCAACCCACTTTCTCATGAAAACGATCTCTCCCGTCTTTATTATTCTATTAATACTTTATCACACCTACAGGCAGAAAAACAGGCAAAAAATTATCAAAGCATGGATAAAACTAATGTTTTTGTTGAGTTTTTCGTTTCTTTTTGGTATAATCGTCGTGGAAAGGGGTGTTATGATGCAACGACAACACTTGGTATCGGATTATCGTATGCTGGAGTTACATTTGCGGAACGTACAACTACAGCCAAATATGGCTTACACATTTGAATTCGACGTGCTGGGCGGAGAGTTGGATTTGTATCTCCTCCCCAAATGCGTGTTACCCGAACAAGCCGGTCTGTTGCAAGTACCGTTTACTAAGAAATGGAAAACGGTACGGTTCTCCTTCACCACCCAAAAGGATGCAAAACTTCTGACCTCGTTCACCGATTGGGGTATCTGCTTTTTGAAAACACTCATTGAGCGAAACCCACGCAGTTGTATTTACACGGACAGTTATATTGACAACGTGCGCTTATACCCCAAAAATGATCCTACCAAAAACCTGTTGCAGGGCGGCACGTTTGAACAACCGGAAACGGATGCCGTTTACGATGAGCATTGGCGACCTGTGGTGTTAGGCAATATGGGTAAGTCGTTTGGAGTGGGCATCGTCACCGATCCGCTGAATGAGCAAAACCGTTGTTTATATTTTCCACCGGTACTCCGTGCACCGCAGTATCCCGAACCGTTGCCGTTACAGTTGCAAGGGTACGGTTGGCAAAAACACATCACACATCCGGTTCAGCAAAAGGATTGGAACGGCAAACCGTATCATCAACTGTTTTTTGTTAAAAACGGAACTGTTGAACTGGGAACCGAACAAACACGAGTTGCCGCAGATGGCGATATGGTGTATATCCCGCCGCACACCGCTTTTTCGTATACCGCTCACACAGGCGAAAATACGGAGTATTACTGGATCCATATTGACGGTCACCATGCCGATACGCTGTTTCGGCAAATTGGATTGGAAGCGGTGTCGATCCATCATCTGCCCGACGTGCTGGCATTGACCGCGTTTGTGGATGCCATGTTGATTTTACCTAAAGAAACCGCCACGTACGTGTATGCACTCAGCGGTCAACTGCAACTACTACTGAACGAATTGGAACGGCAACTCAAATCCGCTACCCGTCCGACGGTGCACCGCGTGTTGATTGAAAGCGTTGCCACCCAAATACGGTTGTACCCCAACAACGTCCAAAGCAACGCAGTGCTGGCACAAACCTGCGGACTCAGTCAGAATTACTTTATCCGCCTATTTAAAGAGGTAACCGGCATGTCACCGCAGCAGTACCGCATACACGCACTGATAAAACGCGCCTGCGCCCTGTTACAGGACCCCTCGCTCACCATCAAGGAGATCGCGTTTTCACTGGGATTTGATGATCCGTTATATTTCAGCCGCGTGTTCCGTTCCGCCAAGGGCATTTCGCCCCGTGACTACC
>JAZQIV010000058.1:0-6114 GCA_045541305.1 Acutalibacteraceae bacterium
ATGTTCGAACATGCCGTTTTCCATGCGCGTGAGGATTTCCCGCATGGCTTTGGTGGCTTCAGTTTTCTTTTGGCAGTGGGTGGATACCCACTTGGTTTTGAATTTGCCGTTGCCGGCCGGTACGCTGACAACAGCGTAATACATGTTGCCTTTCTTATGAAGACTGGCATTCATTGATGACTGCTCCTTTCAACAGCCATACCTTTCATTATCCATTTTCATTATAAATCAATGTGATCTTGCGTGCAACTTTCGCTCGTGGAGCGGATATGCAGGTATGCAATAAGATAATCTTTTGGGATCAGATAGCGGTGTCCCACACGGACGTGGCGGATCTGTCCCGTGCCTAACAATTCATAGGCTTTGTTGTATCCGATACGCAGCATTTTACAAAGTTCCGGAACCGTCACTACGGACGGATACTCTTCAAACACAGTCTATCACCTCCTAACATTGTGACGCTGTTTGAAGTTTTTTCAATGAAGAAGTATGAGTATCTGCTGTAAAAAAACAAAAAGGTCCAATGACATTGTGAAAAACACAATATGCATCAGACCTGTTTCCTCATACCAATGCTTAACGAAAAGCATCAACTCATACCTAGTTACAACTTTATGATACAACTGCTTCCCGCTCTTGTCAACCGGCGGGAGAAAATTTTATTTTGTAAAGGTAGAAAAGGATAAATGATATATGTAAAAATGTTGCATCGCCGTATGCTTGTTGACCTAAAAATGGGGATGTTTTTGAGAGGACCAGTTTCAAGCAACATCAAGTATACGGCAAAAGCCTTTGATTGCAATGGGTCGAGTCACTTTTTTGAGTCCATTTTTTCACAACAACAAGCATCCTACCGTCGGGGGGTGCGCAGCGTAATTTTCGCACATGGAGAAATGCGCGTGCGGTGTTTGTGAGCGCTGGTGCAAAAATAGTTGACGGAGGGGCAGAGAAGAAGGCGGGAAAGGGGGCAAAGCGATTCGCTTTGTCCCCTGCCCCGCCTTGGTTTGGTTAGAGAGATTGGTTTTGATAGAGGGCGCAAAAACGAATCGAGCCGGTCGAGTGTTGCTTGATAACGTGGAGGCAGAATTTGTTATGCTATTGTTGATTTTTAACGTTATGTGTGTTAAAATGTGGCGCAACAGAACCAAACAGACAATAAGGAGGTTGCTTTAAGGTATGAAAGATGCGATTCAAAATCTGCTCGCTCAAATTCGCGAAGCAGAGATTAACCCCAGGAAAGAGAATGTTTTGCCTCAAAATGCCTATTATCTGAACACGGAGGAAATTTTGTGTCGTGAAAGGGAAGTTGGCGTTTCCCGTTTTCCATACGATGCAGACGGCTTGGTATTGTGGGCGCATTCCAACGGTATTATTGAGGCGTGTGAATCCACGTTTCACATTTTCAAGCCGCTGGACTTTTCCGAAGAACCCTCTGTGAATTTTTTTGGTGGGATTCAGCGAGAAAACGGTGGGTATGACCCGGTTGCCTTGTTTGATAATTCCAAACAGTTGAACGAATCCGTTGTGGTGAAACGCTACGTTGTGTATGCCAATCGTTACGTATACTATCTTGCGGATACCGAGAAGGCCACTTTCTGGCTCAGAATCCACACGGATGAGCAAAAGCATATGCACTTCTCGTTTGGCGCGCACAATAAAGGATCCGAAAAATTGAATGTATATCTGTTTTCCATGTTTCGGGCGATTTTGCGCTATCGCGAGTCGGAAACGTTTTGGGATCGGATGACCAAGTTCGGAAAATTTTACGGAAACAGTTATCTGTTGCGCAGTAACGAAAATTGCCTGGTTATTAATTTCAAAAATGTGTCCACGTGTACAGATGGAACGATGCAGCATACGGTGGGGCAAAGTGACGTTCTTTTTAACCGGAAATCCGTTTTGAATTCTCCGGTACTGTTGACCGGTACGTTCCCAAGAGAGCGGTATGCTATCAATACAACAGACATCCCACTGGCGGCAGAGATGCTACAGGTTGCCTTGCCGGCCGATGAGGAGATACGGTGTGAGTTCGATCTGTCGTATTATCACGATTTGGCGTCGGCGGAACAGCATGTCACCGATTCAGTGGATATTGCGAAGATCGATGCGGAGTTGGAGCACCTTGTTAACCAAGAGCGCACGCAGTTTGACAGTTTGAAGATTCGGTTTGAGGATTGGAACGGACAGTTGGATGCGCAATTGGTCAATCAATTCATCCGTTCGGTGCAAAAGCAGGTCAGTTTTTGTGCTTTGGGTAAGAATTATGCCGGTTCGCTTATTGGCGTGCGTGACGTTATGCAGCAGTTAGACGGCAGCTTGATGTGGCAACCCGAAAGAAGCCGTGAAAAAATACTGAACACGCTGAACTACATTTTGGAAGACGGGCGAGCGCCCCGCCAATATTCGGTGCCGGATGATCCCGAGGTAATGCCGGAAATGGATCTGCGTGAATTCATTGACCAGGGGGTCTGGGTTATCTCGACGGTCTATGCGTATTTGGCATTCACGGACGACTATTCCATTCTGTCGGAACCTTGCACATATTATGTGGTGGATGCAGATAACACATGTGTTATCCGAAAAAGCGAGATTGTCGATACCGCGCTGGACCATTTGCTAAAAATTATGCAGTTTCTGACCGATCATCTGGATACGGATACCGATTGTCTGCGGATCCTGTTTGGTGATTGGAACGACGCCATTGATGGATTGGGCAAAACAAAAGACACGGATAAGAAGTTCGGGTCCGGTGTTTCGGTGATGGCAACGTTGCAATTCTATCGCAACTGCGAGGAAATGATCGAGATTTTGTCTGCGCTCAATAAGCATACAGAAAAAATCGAAGAGTACAAAGCCATACGGGCGAAGATCGAAGTAGGTTTAGCCAAACATGCCATTGATACGGATCAGGAGGGAAATCGACGCATCGTTCACGGTTGGGGCGATAAATTGTCCTATAAAATTGGTTCCTTTAACGATCCGGATGGTGTTGCTCGGTTGAGCTCCACCGCCCACTCTTTCTGGGCATTGTCCGGCATGATACGGACGGACGAAAGCTTAAAAGGAACCATTAAGAATACGTTTGATTCGTTGAAATCAAAATATGGTCTGCTTACCTTTGATAAACCGTTTACCATGGCATCGGCGGAAGAAGTCGGCAGATTGAGTACAGTGACGATCGGCACATATGAAAATGCCGCCTCGTATGTTCATGCGGCTCTGTTTGCCGGTTCTGCTTTGTTTGCAATCGGCGAAAGCAAGACAGCGTGGGAAGAGTTGGAGAAATCGGCGGTGATATCCCACGATAACTGTACCATGACACCGTTTATCATGCCGAACTCGTATTGCTATAATCCCGATTATTACATGGACGGCGAGTCGATGGGAGATTGGTATACCGGCAGCGGAACAGTTTTGCTCAAGGAGATCGTGCGGTATGGGTTTGGTATTATGCCGAACCTGAGCGGTCTGTGGGTGGCGCTGCCGAATTATATGCACACGACGAGCGCCGAGCTTCGTATCAATATCAAGGGTAATGATGTGACTGTGATCTATAAAAAAGCGGAGTTGCCACACAGAGAATATTGGGTGGATGGTACGCGATATGCGGCGGAATACGACGGTATAGCCGATACGGACAAAATCTTCATTCCCAACGCACAGTTGCATAACGGCCTGGTGATCGAGGCGCGGGGATAAGTAAACGCTCCGAGAGAGGAGAATACGTATGAAAGAAACATATATCCCGATTTTCAAAGACGGCAATCCGGTGACCGTTCGCAACAACCGGCCGGCGGTGTTTACCTTTTCTGCCGATGGGCAAACGGTCGTTGACAAACGGCAACGGTTGTTCTTCAAGGGTGAGTCTGCGCTGTTTTATCTGTGGAGAAGTGAGCCTGATTGTATAGGGGAGTATGCGTGCATTGATGACAGTCTAACGAAAGAAAACACACATACCGATCTGTACTGTCTGGATTATTCGTCCGAGACGCCCGTTCGGTATCGGAAGACTGCCTACAAAAAGCTCGCGTGGCCGCCGATCGTGTCATACCTGCCGGCAGAAGGGGTGTATACCGATACGTTTCTGTGCGGGATTTTTGCCAGTGCCAAGGATCTGGTGATCGAGCCGGACGGCTTTTTGACGTTCTCGGTGGAGGTCTTTTACAAAACCAACACGGCAACCGACTTTATGGCATCGAGTCCCTATGAAACGCACGTGTTTGTGATTGACGGCGGGACCTACGATTTCAAACAGTACAAGAAAGAAATTCAACTGTCGTATGGGGATATTTCGCACGTGGATTTCATCCTTTCGGGTGAAAAGTACAAGGGCGAGGTGTATTTCGAGCACCCGTTTTTAGAAGGCGAAAGTTTGCCGAATCTGTTGCCGGATTTTGCGCCGATCATGCCGTCGCACGAAAAATGGGCGTGGACCGGCATTAACCTTTCCAAGAAAGAGTGGCCGCAGTTCCGTATTGTACTTAACGGCACGGAGGTGTTTGACGGCGAACTGTTTGAAAAGTGTCATCGGTATTCGGATTTTGAACTTTCGCTGCCGATTGGTGCCATCCAAAGTGGGCAGAATACGTTGGAGATCCACACGAAAGAGGGTTACGAACTGCCCTTTAAGATCGCGGAGGTAGGGTATTTCTGCCAGCGTGACGGCGAGGTCTGTATTGAAGGCTGCCCGCATACGGTGCATGTCGGGAAAACCGCTAAGCTGTTGATACGCACCAAACGCGACGGTGTGACGGTTACGTTTGAAAGCGGTAGTCCGAAGATCCGTGCAGTCGCTCAGACATTTGAAACAGCCGGCTTGCATGTATTTGAGATTGAGGTTTTGCAAAGCGGTGTGGATATCGCGTTTTGTTTGTCGGGCATCCCTGCGTCCTTCGCCTGTGCGATTGAAAAAGCCGATGACGGTGTGACGGTCGGCACCGGAGATATGATCTACATCAACCACGAGGACGCAGATCAGGTCGATGCGTACCTCGCGTGGTATATGCGCAATGAAATCGGCAATCTGTTTACCATCCGCAACGTGTATCGCTGGGGAGGTGGCAGACGGTTGGATACCGTTATCTGGGAAAAGACAGCTGCTTTGCTGAATGCGTTGGATATGAAGTATGTGCATATGGTGGACGGTCGCGACTTGCCGGGTGCGTATTGCAATCCGTCGCTTGACACGTTGGCGGGTAAAGGCTTTTTAGGTAGACAGGGTCACGAATACGACGGGCAGTTCGGATATTGGGGTTCTAAGGATTTGACGGCTGATCTATCGCGAATTGCCATAGAAGAAATGTGGGGACGGATTCCGCGTGAGCATACCGATATCATGGATCCGCGCCACAATCAGACCACTTTGGTTCGTGAGGATGGGAAAACCTATCTATATAAGAAGCCCAAAACGGCAAGCGACATGCAAACAGCGCATGACAGAACAGTTGCGGGGCTTCGGAACACCCGCTTGGATATGACGCGGCATACCGGTCCTGCCACGTGGTTTAAGTATCTCTATGAAGCCGGGTACGATTGGGTCGGTGCGGAATTGATGTACAGTTCCTATGAAATTTTGAGCGCGGCATTGCGCGGTGCCAATTATGGATACGGTAAAGATAAGATGGGGGCGCACTTGGCGGTGCAATGGTCGACCACGCCGCACGATGACGACTATCGGTACCGCCGTTTCCGTTTGGCTTTGTATCTGGCATATCTTAATGGCTACACGGACATCAATACAGAAGAAGGACTGTGGCATCTGGAGGAATTCTACTCCTCGTTCTCCCGCAACAGCGAGGCGTGTCGTAGCCACATGAAACAGCAGCAGGACTTTTATCGGTTTTTATCGTTGAACGAGCGCCGCGGTGAGTATCAAGCACCGTTTGCGTTTGTATCGGGTCGTTATGACGGTTGGAACGCTTTTAGTGAGGATGCCGTGTGGGGTCAGCAAAACTTTAAATGCAGCGATTGCGAAAAAAGCTGGATCTTGCTGGAAGAGTTTTATCCGTTGTCTATGCAATCCAGCAGTTATCGGCATCCGTGCCCGATTGAACCGATTGGACACTATTCCGGCACACCGCACGGGAACGTCGATATTGTACCGATTGAAACGCA
>JAZQIV010000059.1:0-10512 GCA_045541305.1 Acutalibacteraceae bacterium
AATTGTCTTCCTAAGACCGCTTGGCCTCCGACTTCTGCGCTTCGGCGGCGCCCGCCATCAGCGCGGCGATATCGCAACCGGCAACCGCAATGGGCAGCAGGCCGACCGCGGTGAGAACCGAGAACCGACCGCCGACGTTATCCGGCACCACAAAGGTTTCGTATCCTTCGCGATCCGCAAGGCCCTTGAGCGTGCCCTTGGCTTTATCGGTGGTGACATAAATACGGCGGCGCGCTTCCTCGGGGCCGACCGTGTTTTCCAGATACTCGCGGAACACGCGAAACGCGATGGCGGGTTCCGTGGTGGTGCCGGATTTGGAGATCACGTTGACCGACACGCGGCGGCCCTCACACAAGGCGAGCAGCTCCGACAGTTCCGAGGCGCTGATGCTTTTGCCCGCGAAATACACGTCGGGCGTATCTTTTTTCACGTTGTTATACAGCGGGGATTTCAAAAATTCAATGACGGCACGGGCGCCGAGGTACGAGCCGCCGATACCGATGACGATGAATACGTCGGTATCGTTTTTGATGCGCTCCGCCGCCGCTTGGATGCGGGCAAATTCTTCTTTATCATAATCCGTCGGCAGGGTCAGCCAGCCGAGAAAATCGTTGCCGAGGCCGCTGCCGCTGTGAAGCATCTCGTGCGCTGCCGTGACCTGTGCTTGCAGAGCCTGCAATTCGTGATCGCGGACAAAATCGGTGAGATAACGGGTTTCAAGGGTTGTTGCCATAACGAAGATGCCTCCATTGCTTTTTCTTGTTGCTTTTATTGTACAATATCTCGGCTTCAATTGCAACCGAAACTGCATATTTTTTTAGGAATTTTTTACAAACAAACACCGGTCGGATAACCGACCGGTGTGAAAATTAGGCAGATATTGCCGAAAACAGACGATATAAGCAGATTCCGAAGCTGAGGCGTTCAACCTCCCGGGCAGCGCGCAGCGGGTATTCCGCCAATACCTTGCCCTCACGCGAGACCGTGACGGTGCCGACGATCTGTTCCGCCTCCACCGGTGCTTCCAAATCCTCCGACAGCGCGACGGTGCAGTTCAGTCCCTTCTCCTCCCCTTTTTTGAGTAACAACGGCGTGAGAGTGCCCTCCTTGACCGCGACGGTTTCCGACGTGCCGCGCAGCACCTTGATGGGAGTGAGCAGAGCGGGATCGATCTGCGGCGTATATAAGGTATAGTTGGCAAAGCCGTGATCCAGCATTTTGCGCGCGCCGCCAAAGCGCTCATCGGTGGTGCTGCAGCCGAGGATCACCGCCACAAAGCCGATGCCGTTGCGTTCGGCGGTGGCGGACAGATTGTGCCCCGCTGTGGAGGTGGTGCCGGTTTTAAGCCCCGTGGCGCCTTGGTAAAAGCGAATAAGTTTATTGGTGTTGACCAGCTGCGATTGCCCGTTGCGCAGGGTGTCCATCCAGATGGTGGTATACTGCTTGATGAGAGGGTATTGCATCAACGCGCGCGACATCAGGGCGACGTCGTGTGCGCTGGAATAGGCAGTATCGTCCAGGCCGCTGCAATCCTTAAACAGCGTATCCTGCATGCCGAGCGCGGCAGCGCGTGTGTTCATGCGGGCAACAAATTCCTCCACCGAACCCGCCACGTGCTCTGCCAAAGCGGCGCACGCATCGTTGGCGGATACCACGGCGGCGGCTTTCACCAGATCGTGCACCGTCATGATCTCGCCCGGCTCCAGCCAGATCTGCGAGCCGCCCATGGAGGCGGCGACCTCCGAACAGGTGACGTGATCCTGCAGCTCAATGAGGCCCGTATCCAACGCTTCCATGACAAGCAGCAGCGTCATCACCTTGGTAACCGAGGCGATGGGCAGTTTTTCGTGCGGGTTCTTTTCGAACAGCACCTGACCCGTGGACAGTTCCATCAGCACAGCGGATTTACCGCCCACCTCCAGCGCGGTGCCGGCGGCGGTGGATACCACCTCGCTCAGTACACGCGGCGGCTTGAGTGCCATGAGCTCGGCCGCCGTTTCGCCGGATTCGGTATCGATGATGACGGTTTTGGCTGAAACGGGCATGGATAACAGCAAGGCGGCGCAGGTGACGGCCGCCAATAGGCGAATGCGTTTCATGTTTTCTCCTCCCCTTTTATATTCCATATATATCGGGGGATGGCGGGCAATATGCAAAAAAGAACGGTCGGCGTTTGCCGACCGTTCTTTGGGTTTTGATCCGAAAAACTTACTCGTGCTCACAAATCATGATTGTATATCACGTTTTTCGCGAAAATCCATTAACTTCTGATACTTGCGCTCCAACTCATCAATATCCAACCCCCAAACCTTGAACGCATACTCTGCATTTACATTGGATGCATCAAACACAACCGGTCTTACATCCTCTTCTGCCATCCGTTGGTGTACACGTTTTTTCAAGCAACTTGCATGCGAAGAGGAACAACCGAAGATCTGCATTATATCTTTATTGCTCAAGTCGTTTTGCGAATAGTATATTTCAATCGCCATCGCAATATTAAATTTCATTTTCTTCACACATCAAACCTCCTTCACGAGATCAGAAAGCGTGACACCAAGTGCGTTCGCGATGGCAATTGCTTTATCCAATTTTGGAGACTCAAAATACCGTTCATACGCCATGATCTCGTGTATTGATACGCCAGCCATATCTGCCAACTCCTGTTGCGTCCATCCTTTTTGACTGCGATAATACTCAATCCGAACTTTTTGCATAGATATACCTCCTTATCTATTATGACCCTTAATTACTTTTGCAGATAGGAACAGCACACTTTACGTGCTGAAATTTTCACTTCTAATTTGTGCAATTTGACGTATGCTTTTCTTTTTAAGATTTCGAAAAATTTTTGATGCCTTTTTTTTCTTTTTAAACATTCGGTTTTGTACAATTTTTAAACTAATCACAAAACAGCGAACAGTCACGGTCCATTGCTTTTGTGTAGTAATAGTGATATACTTTTTATAAGCAATAAGCACTACCAAACTTTTTAGAGCAAAAATCTCACAACAAACAAAGGAGAAACTATGTTTGACTGTATCGGCGCCGTCATTTCTCTTGTGAACACCCTTATTGAAAAATCGACAAATAGAAGAAAACTTAAAGTTGAAATTAAGGAAAGTGCGAAGCCCTGTTGCATAGTGTATCGGGATTTTTGTCAACCATCTAAGGTGCCAATACCTCCTTTAAAAAGTTATACACAACTAATCCAAATACGCCTAATCAATCCATCACCCAAGCCAGTCACTGTATTTGATGTGGAAGTTAGATATAGCGATAGTCATTTGTTGATTGATTATTTGACACAAGAAAAAATTCAAACTGGTTGCGTAGAAATCCTCGCCATAGACAACTTGAAAATTCCTCCCAGTTCATCTATCAAAGTCAATGAACACTCCTGCATTGAGATTGTACTTGCGATTAACGTATCAGAGGGAAATACTTTAGAGGTATCATATAAAACCGACAGTATGAAGCGAAAAAAGTCTTACACAAAAAAGGTAACTGTAAATCAAGTTCCATCAATAATTCTCAATCCTTCTTGGGAATCGTACCATAAAGATTTAGAAGCATTACTTTCCTACACAGGAAGTACAAAATAAACATAACGCAATTCCCATATATATGAGAGCTATTCTCCTATGAGTGTTTACACATTTTCATGGTAAAACCTCATAGTTTTAATCACAAGAGACGGCAGAGGAAATCCTCTGCCGTCTCGATTTGAATGTCCTTATTTGCGGGAGGCGAGGAGATTTTTGATCTTCTCGTGCGAGTCGACGATGCGGGTGACCGACACGTCGTGGTTGAGGGAGGCGATGAAGTAGGCAATGTATTTGGACACGTCCACTTCGCAGAACCACTCGCGTTTTTTGAGCTCGTCCGAACGGTAGGTCAGGTTGGTGCCGAGCACGCCCGAAATGATACCGTCCTTATACGCCTGGTCAAACTTATCCAGACCGTTGGTGAAGATGGCGTAGGTGGCGTAAGCAAAGATGCGGCGCGCCTTGCGTTTTTTGAGTTCGTACGCGATATCCAGCATGGATTCGCCGGAGGAGATGATATCATCCGCGATGAAGATATCCTTGCCCTCCACCGAGTCGCCGAGGTATTCGTGCGCAACGATGGGGTTGCGGCCGTTGACAACGTGTGCATAGTCACGGCGTTTGTAGAACATGCCGAGATCCACGCCCAAGGTGGAGGCATAATACATGTTGCGGTTCAAAGCGCCTTCATCCGGGCTGACGATCATCATGTGATCGCGATCCGGCACGATATCGGGATAGCGGCGGAACATGGCCTTGAGGACCTGATACGAGGGAATGACGTTATCGAAGCCCATCAGCGGGACAGCGTTCTGCACGCGGGCATCGTGTGCATCAAACGTGATGATGTTGGTGACGCCCATGCGCTCGAGCTCCTGCAGCGCGCACGCGCAGTCGAGCGATTCGCGATAGTTGCGGCGATGCTGACGGCCGCCGAACAGGATCGGCATGATGACATTGATGCGGTGTGCTTTACCGCCGGCCGCCTGGATGATGCGCTTGAGATCCTGGAAGTGATCGTCGGGCGACATGCAGTTCTGCTGACCGAAGATGTTGTACTTCACGTTGTAGTTGCCGACATCCACCAAAATGAACAGGTCATCGCCGCGGATGCTGGATTTGATGAGGCCCTTACCGTCACCGGACGAGAAGCGGGGGCACTCTGCGGGAATGAGGAACGAATCCTGCGGGACACCGGCTTTTGCCGCCCAATCGGTTAAATAATAGTTGATCTTCGCTGCCAGTTCTTCTGTGCCCGGCTGGGCGATGATGCTCAGCGGCGCAACCTGGTTGGGCGCCGAAAAAATGGTTTCACTTGTCAATTTTTCTGCCATATTTGCCATCCCCTCATTTTAATATACCACATGTTGTAGTTCCATCATACCACACTTCCCGACAAATGGGAACAAAAACTTTTCGTTTTCTCGAAGATTTTTTTGCTTTTTTTTGCGGTTATACTATAGACAATGCACAAAAGAACGGGTAGAATACCATAAGAAGGAGGGGTTTGCATGAATCGTGACGCCGAAGAAGAGTGGCGCGAGCGTGCACTGCTTGTATCCATCGATACCGACGATTTCGACGTGGAGGTGTCGCTGGACGAGCTGGAAGAGCTGGCGGATACCGCCGGCGCCGACGTGCTCGGGCGGCTGGTGCAAAAGCGCGAATCCCCCGATAAGGCGACGTGTATCGGTGCGGGGCGGCTGGAGGAGCTTATCCTGCTTGCCGAAAACACCGAGGCGGATCTGGTGATCTTTGACCGTGAATTGACCGCCACGCAGCAACGCAATCTGGAGGATGCACTCCCCTGCCGCGTGGTAGACCGCACCATGCTGATCTTGGATATTTTTGCGGGGCGGGCGCGCTCGGCGGAGGGGCGGCTGCAGGTGGAGCTGGCGCAGCTGCAATATCTGCTACCGCGTCTGGCGGGTCAGGGCACGGCGTTATCGCGGCTCGGCGGCGGCATCGGTACGCGCGGTCCGGGTGAAACCAAGTTGGAAAGCGATCGCCGCCACATTCGGCGGCGGATTCAATCCATCCGTGAATCGTTAAGATCCGTGGAGCAGCAGCGCATTCAGCGGCGCGATCGGCGGCGCAAGGACAACGTGCAGACCGTGGCGATCGTGGGGTACACCAACGCAGGCAAATCCACGCTGATGAACCGTTTGACGGATGCGGGTGTGCTGGCGGAGGACAAACTGTTTGCCACGCTGGACACCACCGCCCGCGCGCTCAAATTACCGGACGGGCGCACCATCCTGCTCATTGATACCGTTGGGCTGGTGCGGCGATTGCCGCACCACTTGGTGGATGCGTTCCGTTCCACGTTGGAGGAAGCCGCTGAGGCGGACGTGATTTTGAATCTGTGCGACAGCTCCGATGAAAGCGCCGCCGAGCATTTGGCGGTCACGCGCGAGCTGCTTTTGCAGTTGGGATGCACCGACACGCCGATTGTGACGGTGTTTAACAAATGCGATCTCGCCCCCGCTTTGCCCCTCACCGACCGTGACGGGGCGGTGTGTATCAGCGCTGTGACGGGGCAAGGCATCGATGAGCTGCTGACACGGCTGTGTGAGGTGCTGCCGCCCGACCGCAAACGTGTGAAACTGTTATTGCCGTTTGATAAAGGCGCGCTGGCGGGCGAATGCCGCCGCGAGGGTGCGGTGGAGCACGAAGAATACGTGCCCGAGGGGTTATCCATGACCGTCACGCTGGGGGCGCGGCTGCTGGAACTGACAAAACCGTACCACGTAGAAGAATAAAATGTTGGGTTTTTGAAAATTAGAGTTGCATTTTGCCGTATGAGGGGTTATAATGGCAACTGTTCAATTGAATATCCGGTTGACGTTCACAGGAGATGCGGAGTTTCCGCTACTGAAGGAGTAACACTCTCAGGTGCCCGAACGGGTGAGGACTGTGAGCCGACGGAGCTTTGGAGAAACCCATTTGGTTGGGTGCCGAAGGTGCAAAGCGCGAAAAACGCTAATCTCTCAGGCAAAAGGACAAAGCCGTGTTTTCCCTTTTCTCGTGTATTGGGAAACTGTTGTCTTTTTGCGGATCGCACCAAAAGCGATCCGCTTTTTATTTTTTCTTTAAGGAGGATGAGGGTATGGAACTCATCGAAAAAATCAATGGCTCGATCAACGGAGTCGTGTGGGGCGTGTTTGGTCTGGCCCTGCTGATCGGCACCGGTATTCTGATGACCTGCCTGACCAAGGTTTTTCAGATCAGCCACATTGGCCATTGGTGGAAGCAGACCATTGGCAGTATGTTCAAAAAAGACGTGATCTCGCATACCAAGGAAAAGGGCACGATCTCCCCGTTCCAGGCGCTGTGTACGGCGCTTGCCGCAACGGTGGGTACCGGTAACATTGCCGGTGTGGCCGCCGCGATCTGCATCGGCGGTGCGGGTGCCGTATTCTGGATGTGGGTGGCCGCGTTTTTCGGCATGATGACCAACTTTTCGGAAAATGCGCTGGGTATTTATTTCCGCCGCCGCAATGCAAACGGCGAGTGGTCCGGCGGTGCGATGTACTACCTGCAAGACGGTTTGGGCAGCAAGAAAGGCTTCAAAACGATCGGTAAGGTGCTGGCGATTCTGTTCTCGTTCTTTGCGATGTTCGCGGCTTTCGGTATCGGTTCGATGGCGCAGGTGAACAACATCGTGGCCAACGTTGCCACCGCGTTTGACGTATCGGCGCTGTCATCGATCGAAATTTTCGGCACCAATCTGTACCGTTTCCTGCTGGGTGTTGTGCTGATGGGTCTGACCGCGCTGATTACACTGGGCGGCGTGAAGCGTATTGCCAACGTGGCGGAAAAGATCGTGCCGTTCATGGTGGTTCTGTTTGTGATCGGCTCGCTGGTTATCATCGGCTTGAACTACGATGCCATCCTGCCCGCTTTCAAGGCGATCTTTGTGAACGCATTCCAGCCCGAGGCTTTCGTTGGCGGTGCATTGGGCGGTGTGATCGTGGCGATGACCAACGGTTTCAAGCGCGGCGTGTTTTCGAACGAGGCGGGCCTTGGTTCCTCGGTGATGGTTCACTCCAACTCCACGGTGCGTGAGCCTGTCAAACAGGGTATGTGGGGTATTTTTGAGGTGTTCGCCGACACGATGGTGGTGTGCACCATGACCGCTTTGGTGATCTTGACCTCCGGTGTGCACGACTACACGCAGGCGGCTCCCGCGGTGGACGGCTATTCCTCGCTGCTGACGGGTGCTGCGTTCAACAGCGTGTTCTCGTGGGGCGATATCGGTCAGAAATTCATTGCCGTTGCGCTGTTCCTGTTTGCGTTTACCACGGTGCTCGGCTGGAGCCATTACGGCAGCAAGGCGTGGGAGTACGTATTCGGTGCCAAGAGTGTGGTGGTTTTCAAGATCATTCACGTGTGCACCATCATGTTCGGTGCCGTGATGACCAACTCGCTCGCTTGGGATATTTCGGATACGTTCAACGGTTTGATGATGTTCCCCAACTTGATCGGTGTGGTGGCGTTGTCGCCGCTCGTGATGAAGATCACGAAAAACTACATCGACCGCAAGCTGCGCAAAAAGGATGTGTCTCCCCTGCTCTCCTTTGATCCCGCCACGCAAGCGGAAATGGAAGCCAAAGAGGATTAAACGTTACATAATCATAACCACCGGCCGTGCCGGTGGTATGCACTGCCCCCTTAGGGCATAATGCCGGCCGGGCCTATAGGCCCGCCGAAAGGTTTGCCAACCGCAACACTTTCACCGGCTGCCCCTAAAGGGGCTTTTTATTTGCCTTCTTTTACCTGCTGACCCGTGAACGGGTCAATGTATTCTTTCATTGTCAGCTGATCGCTTGCTATATCCTCTTGCAACTGATTTCGGATATATTCTTGTATCTGCTTTTTGTTGCGTCCTACTGTATCCACATAATATCCTCTACACCAAAAATGTCGATTTCCATATTTGTATTTCATATTCGCATATTTTTCAAATATCATCAAACTGCTTTTCCCTTTGAGATATCCCATTATCTGCGATACACTATATTTTGGCGGAATCGACACAAGCATGTGGATATGATCTTTACACGCCTCTGCTTCGATGATTTCGATTTGCTTATACTCACACAATTTTCTCAACATAATTCCTATATCCGCTTTGATCTTTCCGTAGATTACTTGTCGGCGGTATTTGGGTGCGAAAACTATATGGTATTTGCAATTCCATTTTGTATGTGCTAAACTTTCTGTATCAAGTTTCACGACTTGGTTCCTCCTTCGTCCTTTAGGTGTGGTTGGCAAACCCACTTCTATTGTAGACGAAGGAGGATATTTTTTCTACGCATAGCTAAAGCTTTATTGTACCACCAGCACAGCTGGTGCTTTTTTCCTACAATGAAAAAAGCGCGAGCCGCCGCTCGCGCTTTTTATTTTATTCAAACACCGTTTCAATCACCTTGCCGCAGCTCGGCGGCGAATACACCCACCGATCAATGTGCCCCTCCGTGATAAAATACCGCATCGGCGGCGGCAACTCGTGGCTGTCCTCGGCATCGATCAGCACCAGTTTCAACTTCATTTTCTCCGCCAGAATATTTTTGATATACACCCCCGCGTGCTGCCCCACGCGCACACCCGCGCGCGGTTCGGCAAGCCCCGCCAGGTTGGGCGTCAGTTCCACAAAAATGCCGTATTCCTCCACCGACCGCACAATGCCCGCTACCGTTTCGCCTTGTTCAAACAAGGCCGCGTTTTCCTCCCACGTGCCCAGCAATTCACGTTGCGAAAGGCAAATGCGATTTTCTTCAATGGAGGTAATCACCGCGTAAATGTCCATCCCCACGTACAACCGATCCGCGGGATGCGCAATACGGCTCACCGAAATACTGGCGATCGGCAGCAGGGCGGGGATCCCGCACCCGATATCGCAAAACGCGCCAAAGCTTTCCAGACGAGTCACCCGCGCCTCCACCACGTCCCCCGGTCGCCGCGTGGTAATGTACTCCTGCCTGCATTTTTCCTGCGCCGCCCGCCGCGAACACACGGCGCGGCGTTTGCCGTCCTCGGTATATTCAAAACCCGTCACCAAAAAGCTAACCGGCTTGCTCACGCGGGAAATCAGCGCAATATCGCGTGTGGTCCCCTCCAGGATCCCCACAGCGCCCTCCTCGCGCGGAATCACCCCCTGCATGCACGGCAGCTCCACGTGCAGGTTGTGTTCGTTATCGCACAACACCGCGCGCGCCTCCACCACCTGCCCTTCGATCGCCGCTTCGGCAAGCGCGCTCGCCGTTTGTGTGCGGCGGCGGTTGGCAGCTGTATTCAGCAACACACCCTCCGGATAAAACTCATTCATTTTCACAGCCATTCCTTTCTTTTATATTCAGCACATATATATGCCACTTTTACGCAAAAAAATAACGAAAATTGAAAAATTATAAACCGAAATTCACTTTCTATAACCCTTCGTCTTTTGCTATAATAACTATATCATGGAGTAAAGGGAGTTTTTGTAGAATGAACGCATATGGATTAGAAGTTTCCGTAAAAAATCTTCCGGTGTTGGATACCGGCTTTATTCCGATGGCAGCGTTCTGCCGCGATTTTGAAAAGTCGGCACAAAACGGCAAGGAAATCGCCGTCGCCGTCGAGCGCAACCAGGGTCAAACCGCCGTGCGCCGTTTTAAGATTCACGGCACGCCCGAAATGGCAAAAGCCGATGCGATCTACGTGGACCGCACCGTCAAAATGCTTCTGTGGGCATACGGCGGATTCAAGGTCATGATCTGCGGCGATGACAACGTGGCCGCTATCATCCAAACCGCATACGCCGCGGGCGGTTCCCGCGAATTCGACAGCAATTTCATGAGCCGCGTGTACGAGCGCCCGTTTGAAGTGGTGGCATTACCGCTCGCCGAAACCCCGAAAGCCTATTCGCTTTCGCAATCGGCAGGCCGCAACCTGGACGGCTGCCGCATCGGCTTTGATG